>CAMGFF010000001.1 GCA_946055125.1 uncultured Prevotellaceae bacterium
TATTATACTTTGGAATATAAGAAAATTTATTTATCTTTGCGGCGTGTAATTAAAAACTCACAGAACTAACCACTATTTACTAATTCATAACTACTAACCACTAATTCATACCACATAAATCTCCATAACACCTCCTCCCTCCCCACTAATAACTAATAACTACTAACTAATAACTACTAACTAACAATAACCAATCACTTGACTGACAATGAAAAAATCAGCGTATGTTTTTTCCGTTTTGCTGTCTTTGTTAATGGCATTTTCTTGCTCACGAGGCACTGATGCGCAAGTCGATGTGCTGGTGGTGGGTGGTGGCGCAAGTGGCGTCACGGCCGGCATCCAGGCAGCGCGCATGGGCAGCAGCGCACTTATCGTGGAAGAGACGCCGTGGCTGGGCGGAATGCTCACCTCGGCCGGAGTGAGTGCCGTGGATGGCAACTACAACTTGCCCGCAGGACTGTGGGGCGAGTTTCGCGACCGTCTTGCCAAGCACTATGGTGGGCTCGACTCACTGAAGACCGGCTGGGTGAGCAATGTTCTTTTTGAGCCCAGTGTGGGCAATGCCATTCTCGGCGAGATGACCGATGCCGAGAAGCAACTCACCGTGTGGCGCGACACGCGCCTTGTGAGCCTCGTGCGTCGGGGTGAGGAGTGGCTTGCCACCGTGGCGGGCGCCGATGGCGGTGAGCGCACCGTGAAGGCCCGTGTGGTGATTGATGCCACCGAGCTGGGCGACGTGGCGAAGATGCTCGGGGTGAAATATGACCTGGGCATGGAGAGCCGCTCGGCCACTCACGAGGACGTGGCCCCCGACAGTGCCAACAACATTGTGCAGGACATCACCTATGTGGCAATAGTGAAGGACTTTGGCCGCGACGTGACCATTCCCAAGCCCGAGGGCTACGACCCGCGCGTGTTTGCCTGCTGCTGCGCCAACCCGCTGTGCATAAATCCGCGTGAGCCCGACCGCGTGTGGAGCCAGGAGATGATGCTCACATATGGGAAGTTGCCTAATGGGAAGTATATGCTCAACTGGCCCATTGAGGGCAACGACTACTATGTGAACCTGGTGGAGATGACACCCGAGGAGCGCACGGCAGCACTTGAGAAGGCAAAGCACCACACTCTGTGCTACCTCTACTTCTTGCAGAATGAGCTGGGAATGAACACTCTGGGCCTTGCCGACGATGAGTTCCCCACGGCCGACAAGCTGCCGCTAATACCCTACCACCGCGAGTCGCGCCGCATTCACGGTCTGGTACGCTTCGACCTCAACCACCTCACGCACCCCTACGACCAGCCCGACGCGCTCTACCGCACCACCATCGCCGTGGGCGACTATCCTGTGGACCATCACCACACGCGCTACACCGGCGAGGAGGCTTTGCCTAATCTCTATTTCCACCCCGTTCCCTCCTACGGGCTGCCGCTTGGCACGCTCATCCCACAGGATGTGGAGGGTCTAATCGTGGCCGAGAAGTCGATCTCGGTGTCGAACATCGTGAACGGCACCACGCGCCTCCAGCCCGTGGTGATGCAGATAGGCCAGGCAGCCGGTGCGCTTGCCGCCCTCGCGGTGAAGCAGGGGCTGAAGATTGCCGAGGTGCCGGTGCGCGACGTGCAGGACGCCATTCTTGCCGCAGGTGGCTACTTGCTGCCCTACCTCGACGTGGAGAAGACCGACCCACGCTTCGCAGCCTACCAGCGCATTGGCGCCACGGGCCTGCTGCACGCAGTGGGACGCAATGTGGAGTGGAGCAACCAGACGTGGCTGCGTGCCGACACGCTGCTGCTTGCCGGTGAGCTCGATCCCCTCACCACTTATTATCCCAAGTGGGCCAACAAGGCTGCCGACCGCCTCGCCCCCGTCAGCGTGGCTCAGGCCGTGGAGGTGATTGCCGAAATCTCGGGCATGAGTGCCGGCGATGCCACTGCCGCCGCCCGGGCTGCTTGGAGCGACGCGGGCTGTGGCGAGTGGGACACCGCCGCCCCCATAACCCGCGGAGGCTGGGCCGTGCTGCTCGACCGCCTGCTCGACCCCTTCCACGCCAAGGCCGTGGACATCAAAGGGGGGCTGTGAGCTATGGGCTTCATTCAAAAAAAACATGGAAACACTTATATATAATCTCAGTAATAATCAATGCTTATGAAAAAGATTCTCTTCTTGATGATCTTGATGGTTAGCGCAGTGTGCTTGCACGCACAAAACCTGCTGACCGTGAGAGGAACGGTTTCGGACGAGTCAGGCGCTTTGCCCGGAGTTACAATCCTCGTTGAAGGCACCAATAATGGCGTTATTACCGACATCGACGGCCATTATCAGGTGAAAGTGAAAAAGGGCGCCAAGCTGGCGTTCTCCTACGTGGGCTACCGCTCACAATCAATTGTTGTCGACAAGGAAACTATCGACGTTACTCTGAAGGCCGACGCCATTATGCTCGATGAGGCTGTGGTGGTGGGCTATGCCAAGCAGAAGAAAGCCACGCTCACCGGCGCTGTGTCGCAGGTGTCGGCTAAGGAAATCACCAAGCGCAATGTGGCGTCGCTCTCAACCGCGCTGCAAGGCTCTATGCCGGGTGTGACAATTCAGCAGACTTCGGGACAGCCCGGCGCCGACGGTGGCACTATCCGCGTGCGCGGCCAAGGCTCTATCAACTCCGACCAGAACCCGCTCGTGCTCGTCGATGGTATTGAGATGGACATCAACCAGGTGGATCCCAACTCGGTGGAGTCGATCTCGGTGCTGAAGGACGCTGCCTCGGCCTCAATCTATGGCTCGCGCGCATCAAATGGTGTGATCCTCATCACCACCAAGCGCGGAAACGGGGAGGGTAAAATCTCAACCACTTACAGCGGATATGTAACCCTGCAGCGACCCACCAACATGCCCGAGGCTGTCTCGGCATGGGAGTACCTGCAAGCCGAGCTCAATGCCTGGGACAACGCCGGCATCACCGTGAGCGACGCACAGCGGGCACAGCAGCTCGCCCTCATCGAGCAGCAGAAGACACTGCGCCCCGACAACTGGAACCGCTATGATACCAACTGGAAAGACGAAACCATGAAAGACAACGCGCTCATGCACAACCACAATGTGACAGTGAGCGGCGGAAGCGACAAAATCTCATTCTTCGCTTCGGGCAACTACCTCAGCCAAAAAGGTCTTATTCCCAATGATGAATACGACCGCACTAATCTTCGCTTAAATGCCGATGCAAAAATCCTGCCATGGGCGAAGTTCTCTCTCGAGACATCGCTTCGCCAGTCGAACACACTCAATCCCGGAATGGGAACTCCCAAATCAATTATCAACCAGTGCCTCTACATGCTTCCCACCCTCTCGGCAGCACAGGAGCTCGATGGCAACTGGGGCTACGGAAAGAACGGACTGAACCCCACCGCCATGGCCAATGCCAGCGGCGAGAAGCGCAACCGCTCGTCGGAAGTGGTGGCCAACGGAACCCTCACCCTCACGCCGCTTGCCGGACTTGAGGTGCTGGGCCAGTACTCGCGCCGCCAGGTGCAGTCGCGCAACCGCACCCTCATCACCCCCTACACCACCTCGCTTGGAGGCCAGGTGATGGGCATCTACCCCAGTGAGGACGGGCTCACCGAGTCGTGGGCCGAGACCGTGCGCAACTACTACCGCGTGCAGGCAGCCTACGAGCGCACCATGGGCGAGCACTATGGCAAGATTCTCGCCGGCTTCCAGGCCGAGGACAGCGAGTACAAGTCGTTCTACGGCTCGAAGAAGGGCTTCGACCTGGGCCGCTACTACCTCGACAACGGCGACGGCGCGACAGCCACCTCGGGCGGCAGCGCCAACTCGTGGGCAATGATGTCGTGGTATGCCCGCCTGAACTACAACTACGCACAGCGCTATCTGCTTGAGGTGAACGGCCGCTACGACGGCTCGTCGCGCTTCACCCCCGACAACCGCTGGGGCTTCTTCCCCTCGGTATCGGCTGGCTGGGTAATCTCGGAGGAGAGCTTCATGGAGAAGACGCGCGACGTGCTCGACTTCCTCAAGCTCCGCCTGAGCTACGGTCTCCTGGGCAACCAGAACATAGGCAACTACCCCTATGCCGCCGTTATCAGCCCGGGTTATGGCTACTACTTCGGCGACTCCAAGGACCTCTCGTCGGGCGTGGCACAGACTTCCCTCTCCAACAGCAACATTAGCTGGGAGAAATCGAAGCAATTCGACGTGGGTGTGGATGTGAGCTTGTGGAATGGCATGCTTAGCTTCACCGGCGACTTCTACATCAAGAACGTGTATGACATGCTCATGAAGTTCCCGCTTCCCTACTATGCCGGAATGTCGCCCGCCTTCACCAATGCCGGCGACATGCGCAACCGCGGCTGGGAAATCGCCATCACTCACCGCAACAAGATTGGCGACTTCAACTATGGCGTGACCTTCACGCTCAACGACAACCGCAACGAAATCACCAACCTCAACGGCCTCAACTCGCAGGACAAGACCATGGTGGAGGGCTATCCTCTCAATGGAATATGGGGCTATCTCACCGACGGCTACTATGCCGACTGGGACGACGTGGCCAACTCGCCCAAGCTCAGCAACGCTGCCCGCCCCGGCTTTGTGAAATACAAGAAAATCTATGAGGAAGAGGGTGTCGACCCAATGATTATCGACAGCCGCGACCAGGTGTACCTGGGTGACCCCTATCCTCACTTTGAGTATGGACTCTCACTCAATGGCGAGTGGAAGGGATTCGACCTCACCTTGTTCTTCCAGGGCGTGGGCAAGTGCAAGAAATTCATGAGCGGCGTGGGACTGAAGCCCTTTGCCAACGGAGCCAACCTCTTCCGCCACCAGCTCGACTCGTGGACACCCGAGAACACCGACGCCGAGTACCCAATCCTCGTGCCCGAGGCCAATGCCGCCGACAACTATGTGAAATCAGACAAGTGGGTGCGCAATGCAGCCTACCTGCGCCTCAAGAACGTGGTGCTTGGCTACACGCTGCCCAAGAGCGTGGTGCGCAAGCTGCACATCGACAACCTGCGCGTGTATGCCAGCGCACAGAATGTGTTCACAATCAGCGACTTCTATAAGGGCTACGACCCCGAGGTTTCCTACGGAGGCTCAGTGGGTGGAGAGTTCTATCCTATTATGCAGACATTCACGTTTGGTATTGACTTGAAATTCTAAAAACAAACAGGCATTATGAAAAACTTTCTTAAAAAAATATTCAATCCCCGCGTTCTCGCCGGTGCCTTCATCTTGACACTGGCCACGGGATGCTCCGACTACCTCGACAAGGAGCCTATGAGCGAGTATCTCAACACCGACTTCTACAACAACGAGGGAGCCATTAAGCAGGGAGCCACAGGCTGCTACCAGCGCCTGAAGATGGATCACAGCAGATACAGCAACATTCCGCCCAGCGTGCTGTGGGACTGCTACACCCCCTTCGGAATTGAGCGTGCCGACAACAGCTCGATTGGCGTGGGCAACCTCGACATGCGCACCAACTACACCAACGAGTTTATATGGGCCACACTCTACACCTCGATAGCACGCTGCAACGCCGTGCTCGACGGAGCCGAGAAATTCTACAACCAGCTCAACGACAACTCCCACATCTTGCTGGCCGAGATAAAGACGCTGCGCGCGCACTTCTACATTCAGCTGGTGTCGTTCTATGGCGATATTCCCTACTTCGACAAGCCCGTGACCGAGGAGCAGCTCAAGGGCGTGGAGCGCACGCCCTGGCGCACCGTGGTCGACAACATCATCGCCGACCTCGATGAGGTGGCCACCATCCTGCCCTGGCAGGCATCGGAGTTTGGCCGCGTCGACAAGTCGGTGGCCCTGGGCCTGAAGGCGCGCATCGCGCTCTATGCCGGCTCGTGGTGCAAATTCGGCTTTGGCCGCGACGGCGTGAAGGACGAGGAGGCAGCCAAGAAATACCTCACCCTCTCGGCCGATGCCGCCAAACGCGTAATCAACGAGAGCGGCCGCGACCTGTGCAGCAACTATGCCGACCTCTTCACCCGTGCCGGGCAGCTCACCGCCGACGCACAGAAGGAGACGATGCTCTACATGATGTTCTCCGACTTTGGCGACAAGAGCTCGCACTACCAGTCGCTCGGCGAGCAGTGCCGCATGATAGGCCAGAGCGGACGCTTCCCCACCCAGCAGCTCGTCGACACCTATGAGATGGCCAATGGCAAGCGCATCGACGAGGAAGGCTCGGGCTACAACCCCGCCAAGCCCTTCGTGAGCCGCGACCCGCGCCTCAAGGAGACAATCTACACGCACCACGACACCATCATAGGCAACACCGGCGCCAAGAAGATGAAGTTCCTCATGGAGCTCTACAACCCCAAGACCATTTCGTGGGACGAGATGGGCAACGAGAAGCTCGTGGACAACAAGGACTATGCCGGCTCGGTGGCACAATATGGCTACGCATTCTCGGGCGTGGGCTTCGCCTGGAAGAAGTATAACCACTACGACGACGAGAGCTCGGCCGTGCCCACCTACAATATCCTCATCATGCGCTTCGCCGAGGTGCTCCTCACCTATGCCGAGGCAAAGATAGAGCTTAACGAAATCGACGCTACGGTGGTGGCAGCCATCGACCGCGTGCGTGCTCGTGTGGGAATGCCCGGAATCCTCACCGTGGACCCCACCCGCGAGGGCAACCAGCTGAAGATGCGCCAAATCGTGCGCCGCGAGCGCAAGGTGGAGCTGGCCAAGGAGTCGCTCATGCTCTTCGACATGCGCCGCTGGCGCGTGGCAGCCATCCAGAATGCCGAGCCCACCTATGGCTATCCCAAGGCCACCGGTGTGGACGCAGCCAAGGGCATCTACCCCGACGGCTATGAGCAGGCCACGCCCGACATGGTGCCCTCCTACGGAACTCCCGGCTCCGACCGCGACATCAACGACATTGCCAGCTATGCAGCATTTGCCGACAAGCTCCGCTCGCGCGACAAGAGCCGCTCGTGGGACGACAAGTTCTACCTGTGGCCCATCCCGCAGACCGAGCGCAACAAGTGCCCGTGGCTCGAGCAGAACCCGGGATATGGAGAATAACTCTTGAGTGTGACATCACTAAAAAAACAAATAGCAAATTATGAAAAATAGATTCCTACTTGGAATGCTCGCAGTGGTTGCATTCCTCACATTCGGCCTTTGCTCGTGCAGCGACGACGACGACTCGCGTGCATTCGACAAAGCCCAGATCGTAGGCGTGAAAGTGGATGGCGAACTCTTCTTGCCGGCCACCGGTGGCGACGCCTCCGAAACGCGCGTAACCGTTCCCGCCGGCCGCGACCTCTCGCAGGTGTCGCTGCAGGTGCTCGTTGCCAATGGCAACCTCATGAACTTCCCCACTCAGGCAAAATATGACTGCCGCAAGCCCATGGAAATCACCATCGCCGGCTTCAATGGCGAGACGGTGACGACCAAGCTGCGTGTAATCTCGGCTCCCAAGCTCACCAACTTTGTAATCAAGGGCCTCACCGTGCCTGCAAGCGACATCCACGAGAACGCCGCCGGCATTATCGTGCAAGTGCCCAAGGGCACCGACCTCACCAAGCTTGAGGTGACAATGGAATATAGCAATGGCACTCTCATCGACTTCACAAGCGGCCAGGTGCGCGACTACACCAACCCCGTGAAATTCAGCATCAAGGGCGTGGACGAGGAAACCATCTACAGCTATGAGCTGATGATAACCACCGAGGAGGTGGGCCCGGCCTCAATCAGCGCAATCACCGTGAATGGCGTGAAGAGCGACTCGGTGGTGGTGACCGACGGCAAGGTGGTGCCCTACATTCCCTCGCTCATCGACTTCACCAACGTGGATGTGGAGCTTTCCACCGGCTATGGCAACAAGGTCGACGAGGCCTTCACCGGCCGTGGACTCAACCTCATGACAGGCGACAACAAGGTGACAATCACCGGCACCAACGGCGTGCCCACCGAGTTTGTGATTGGCGTGCCGCAGCTATCATTCGCTCCGCAGGTGGCTCTCAACTATGATGCTCTCGGCATGGGTGCCAACGACCTGTGCGCCGTGGGCTTCAGTGGCAACTATCTGCTTGCCGGCAACTACACCTCCACCGCCAAGACGGCAATCTACCTCGACTTCAACGGCAACAAGGTGGGACAGCTCGACGCTACGGGCGTGAACGTGACCGGCTTCGGCCACCGCAAGATAGCCACCGACAGCAAGGGCGCTATCCTCGGCCTCTCGCTCGGCATGAGCGGTGACGAGCAGTGGATCTACAAGTGGGACAACGTGACCGCACAGGCCACCGAGTACATCTCATTCTCGAAGGCAAGCCTCGGCGTTGACTACAACCCGCGCTCGGGAGGTATCTGCATTGAGGGCGCTCTCGACGGCGACGCAACAATCACCATGACCATTGCCCAGAAGCAGGAGGCATTTGTGTGGACCGTGAAGGGCGGCGTGCTCAACCCCACCCCCACCAAGGTGATGTTCCCCTATGCCGGAGCAAGCTACTACTGGAGCCTCGTGCCTATGCCACAGGGCGTGGAAGGCTACCTCGGCATGGTGACCAACAACTCGGTGGATAATGCCGGAGTGGTGCGCCTCGACGGCAACATGCAGGAAATGTTCCGCGTGCCGGGCTTCTATTGCACCGACGGCAAGGTGATTAAGCACAACGGCCGCGTGTACCTGGCCTACACAGCCCACAGCAACAGCAAGGGAATAATGCGCGTGTGCGACATCACCGACGGCTCGAAGGAGGCCTACAGCACTCCAATCTTCAACCAGGTGATGGAGCTCACCGGAGCCAATGGCAACGCCACAATGGACGCCGACATGGCAATTATCGATGGTAAGCTCCATGTGGCATTTGCCTGCACCAACCTGGGATTGTACATGTACAAGTTCGACAAATAATAGAACGTTTGTTGTTTAGATTAATGTTTGGGTATTCCGGGGCCGGTGTGACGCCCGCCCCGGGATTTTTTTACTAACCATAAAGAACCGACAATGACAATAAAGAAAATATTCAGCATTATCTTGCTGCTCGCCACTATCACGGCCACCGCAGTGGCATGCTCGGGCAGCAGCGACGATGGCGGCAAGAAGGACGACCCCACAGCCGGCGACCCCGTGAACACCTTCTTCAACGACGAGGTGCGACCGCCGGTGTCGCAGCAGTGCTTCGCCGGAGCCTACTACCGCAAGGTGGTGTCGAGCAACGACCTGTGGCTTGGAATCACCGGCACGGTGGTGCTTCCCACCATCGACTTCGACGCCGACCGCGCCAATCCCTCCAAGCCGGGGCAGTATCTCGACAATCCCTCGGTGTATCTTGGCGGCACAATGGGCGGCCAGGAGACCGACATAGGCCTCACCTGGGAGGTGGTGAAGGAGAATGGCGTGGTGAGCGCCGAGCGCAAGGCATTCCGCCCCTTCATGCGCCGCACGTCGCACGCCAGCGGACAAAGCGCCAACTACTCCAATGCGCCCGCCGAGGAACGCTACTACTGGTATCCCGGCGATATTGTGACCATCAGCATTGAGGTGGCAGAGGAGGGGAAGGTGCACTTCACCGTTGACGGCGCCGGAAAGCGCTATGAGACCGACTATGAGTGCGCCGGCTACAAGCCCGGCTACCGTGGCGTGTTTAAGCGAGTGAACGCCATCGACCAGGTGGCAAATGAGGGCAAGCCCGTGCAGGCCACCAAGACGCGCGTGAATGGCGCGAAGTGGCAGGACAGCTACCTGCTGCGCCAATATGAGGGCAAGGTGGTGAAGTGCCCCCTCCACAAGGGACGTTTCACCGACATGCGTTGCCCCGAAACGAAATACTTCAACATCACTGCAACCGAAGCCGAGAGCGACCGCGGCGGCGAGACAATCACCATAAGCGGAGCCGGATTTTAGAAATTTTTCAAGAAAAGATGAAGAAATTAGGACTTTTTGTGTGGGCTGTCGGCGTGGCAGCCATGGGGCTGCTGTCGTGCAGCTGCTCAAGCGATAACGAAGAGAATGGCACTCCTCCGCCCGACCCTGTGGAGACGACTCTGCCCTTTGCCGGCACTTGGGTGACCAATGTGGCGAGCGACGCGCTCAACTCGCGCGAGGAGATAGCAAAGGTGGTAGAAACGTGCTCGCAGAGCCGCATCAACAACATCTTCGTGGTGGTGTGGAACAATGGCCGCACCATTTATCCCAGCAAGATAATGAACGACCTTATCGGCATTGAGATTGCCGAGAAGTTTGCCGGCCGCGACCCGCTCAAGGAGATGATTGAGGAGGCGCACAAGAAGAACATCAAGGTGCACGCCTGGATGGAATATGGCTTCGCGGCATCCAACAACCGCAACGGCGGTGAGATTATCGCCGCCAAGCCCGGCTGGAAGGCCCTTGATGCCGAGGGCAAGCTGCTCACCAAGAATGGCTTTGAGTGGATGAATGCCATGATGCCCGAGGTGCAGGACTTCATGATTTCGCTCGCCGTGGAGATAGCCTCCAACTACGACGTGGATGGCATTCAGGGCGACGACCGCCTGCCAGCAATGCCCACCACCGGCGGTTATGATGCCTACACCCGCAAGCTCTATGCCGACGAGCACAATGGGGCCGAGCCTCCTGCCGACTACAAGAACTCCGAGTGGGTCGACTGGCGTGCCGCGAAGCTCACCGAGTTTATGGGACGCTTCTACAAGGCAGTGAAGGCAGTGAAGCCGGGCATCACGGTGTCGAATGCTCCGAGCATTCACCCCTGGGCCAAGACGGAGTATCTCCAGGACTGGCCGTCGTGGCTCGAGAAGGGCTACACCGACATGGTGATACCGCAGGTGTATCGCTACGACATCGATGCCTACAATTCCACCCTTGAGCAGCAGCTCAAGTATCTGCAGGCCAAGGACCGAAGCAAGTTCTATCCCGGAATGTTGATACAGAATGGCACCTATAATCCCACTGAGGATTTCCTCAATAAGATGATAGAGACCAACCGCCGCAATGGCATAGTGGGAGAGTCGTTCTGGTTCTATGAGGGAGTGAAAAAGTTCCCGGAGTTTTTCAACAGCTACCACAAGTAGCGTTCAGCGTTTATAGTTTATAGTTTATCATTGTGGCTCATAGCCCAAAAAATTGATTATCAATGAAAAAGATTATTTTAGCAGCAATAGCACTGGTGGCGTGCTTTGCGGCAGCTCACGCTGCCCCAAGGAAAGCCGCCGGCGTGCAGGAGAGACCGAAACTTATGTGGTTCGACCTCTCGGCCAACTGGGCGCGTTTCAGCAGCGCCGACTCAATAGAATATTATGTGGAAAAGTGCCGCGAGGCGGGCTTCAATCACCTCATTGTCGACGTGAAGGGCACGGCAAGCGAAGTGGCTTATCCCAGCGAGGTGGCTCCGCGCCTCACCTCGTGGAAGGGCGTTACGCGCCCCGATGGCTACGACTTCTTGCAGCTCTTCATCGATGCGGCCCACCGCCGCGGCATGAAGGTGCTTGCGTCGTTCAACGTGTTCTGCGAGGGACACGGCTTGTTTAAGAAAGGCATCACCTACAACGTGCACAGCGACTGGCAGTCGATCAACTATGTGCCTGGCAAGGGACTTGTGCCAACCACCGAGATTGAGGGCAAGGCCACTATGTTCACCAATCCCGCGCTGCCGGCAGTGCAGGAATATGAGCGCTCCATACTGGTGGAATGTGTCACTAAGTATGCTGTGGATGGCGTGATGCTCGACCGCACGCGCTACGACGGCCTGCAGAGCGACTTCAGCGACTTCTCCCGCAAGGCGTTTGAGAAATACATCGGCAAGAAGCTCGACCGCTTCCCCGAGGACGTGCTGGAGTGGGTGAAGAAGCCCGATGGCAGCTACACCCGCAAGGAGGGAAAGTGGTTCAAGCAGTGGATAGAGTGGCGTGCCGGCGTGATCTATGGCTTCTTCAAGGACACACGCAAGGCCCTGAAGAAAGTTCGCCCCGATGCCATCTTCGCGGCCTACACGGGAGCCTGGTATCCCTCCTACTATGAGGTGGGAGCCAACTGGGCAAGCAGCAGCTACGACCCCTGCAAGGACTTCGACTGGGCAACTCCACGCTACCGCAAATATGCCTACGGCGACCTGCTCGACCTCTACACCAACGGCAACTACTACTGGAACGTGACACTGGAGGAATACCGCAAGTCGAGCGGAACCTACAAGAATGAGACCGACAGCGAGATCTCGCGCGGCGAGCACCTGTGTGTGGAAGGCGGCTGCAAATACACACGCCGCCTGCTGGGCAAGAAGAAATTCTGCGGCGGAATCTATGTGGAGGACTACAAAAGCGACGTGAACCAGTTCAAGAAAGCCGTGAAGATGAACCTGCGCGAGAGCGACGGGCTGATGGTCTTCGACATCGTGCACATCATCAACCGAGGCTGGTGGCAGGCTCTCGCCGATGCGGTGCGCGAGGGTGAGGCCGAGATGACGCAAACCAAATAACCCATGCCGGCTGCGATGAAACCACTAAGAGCTTTTTCACTCGACGCGCTGCGCGGCTATGCCATCCTCACCATGGTACTCTCGGGGCAGATAGCCTCGGGGGTGCTGCCGGCGTGGATGTATCACGCGCAGGTGGGGCCGCGCTCGGGCGGCGCCTTCGACCCCTCGTGGGTGGGAATCACCTGGGTTGACCTGGTGTTCCCCTTCTTCCTCTTTGCCATGGGAGCCGCGTTCCCATTCTCGCTCGGCGGCAAGCTCGAGCGCGGGGTGAGCAAGTGGCGGCTGGTGTGGCAGAGCCTGATGCGCTGCCTGCGGCTGGCCTTCTTCGCCATCTTCATTCAGCACGCCTATCCCCACTCGCTCTCGCAGCCGCAGGACGTGCGCTCGTGGTGCCTGGCACTGGTGGGCTTCGCGCTGCTGCTGCCCATGTTCACGCGCATCAAGGCTGCGTGGCCGCAATGGGTGAAGTGGGCGATTGAGCTCGGCGGCTATGCGGCGGCGCTGGCGTTCCTCCTCACGGCAGACTATGCCGGCGACCGCACCTTCGGCCTCGGCTACAGCAACATCATCATTCTGGTGCTTGCCAACATGGCCTTCTTTGGCTCGGTGGCCTACATAGCCACCTGGCGGCGACCGCTGGCACGACTGGCCCTGCTGCCCTTTGTGATGGCCATATTGCTGGGCAGCAGCACCGAGGGCTCGTGGCAAGCATGGCTCATGCAGGCCTCGCCCGCGCCATGGCTCTACCGCTTCCTGTTCCTGAAGTACCTCTTCATTGTGCTTCCCGGTACCATTGCCGGCGAGTGGATGAAGAAGTGGCTGCTTGAGCGGCAGCAGCTCACTCCCGGTGCCGCCGCCACACCGGCGGGCATTGCCGCTGCCACCGCACTGCTGAGCCTTGCGCTCATTGTGTGCAACCTCTATGGCCTCTACACGCGCGAGCTGGCGCTCAACCTCGCCCTCACAGCCGCCTTGCTCGCGGCGCTGTGGGTGGTGGTGCGCCGTGTGAGCGGCTCCGAGCACACCTACTGGCTCCGCCTGCTCAAGGCCGGCGCCTACCTGCTCATGCTGGGACTATTCTTTGAGGCATTTGAGGGCGGAATACGCAAAGACCCATCGACATTCAGCTACTACTTCGTGACATCGGGGCTGGCGTGCTTCGCGCTGATTGCCCTGAGCGTGGTGTGCGACATCTACCGCACCTGCGGCTGGACCCGCGTGCTCGAAATGCCCGGGCAGAACCCCATGGTGGCCTATGTGGCGCCGCAGCTACTGGTGCTGCCGCTCATCAACCTTGCCGGACTTGGTCCATGGCTCAACAGCCTGTGCGACACCCCCTTTGAGGGGCTCATGCGCGGCGTGATAGTCACCGCCCTTGCCATGGCCGTAGCCTCGCTCTTCACCGCCCGCCGCTGGATGTGGCGCACATAGCCCGGCACCCCATTCAGTAGTGGATTTGGTGGAAGGATGAAAAAAATAGGAGAGGATTTGTGAACAAATCCTCTCCTTGTGTGTGTGCCCGAGATCGGAGTCGAACCGATACGGATGTTACTCCACTGGTACCTGAAACCAGCGCGTCTGCCATTTCGCCACCCGGGCATCGTGGTGTGAAATGCCACCTTTCGGTGGATTACGGGTGCAAAGGTAGGAAAAATTTTTGAGATACACCAAGTTTTTTGGTGATTTTTTCAGAAAAATTTTTCGAGTGTGGGCGGTCAGGGGTGGAGCTTCACGAGCGTTGCGCCGAAGCCGTACTCGCGGAAGCTGGCATCCTGAGCCTCACAGCGTGGGTACTTGCGGCGCAGCTCGTCGAGCAGCGCCTTGCGGAGCACTCCCTCGCCCTTGCCGTGGATAAAGACCACTTTTGCGCCGGGGCGGCGCAGGTTCTCGCGCATCACCTCGTGGAACTTGTCCAGCTGGAGCTGGAGCATGTCGGCGTTGCTCATTCCGGCTGTGGTGTCGACAAGCTCGGTGATGTGGAGGTCGCACTCAATGATTTCGCCCTTTGTCTTGGCGTGCTTCTCCACGGGGCGGCGCGAGGGGCGGTCGGCGGCGCGTTTCTGCTGCATGGCACGCTCAAGGTCGCCGCTGTCGATAACGAGTTGCTTGGCTGGGCGGTCGTTTCGCACCACGTCGAGGGCGATAACCGGGGAGTCGAAGTACTCGCAATCGTGGAAACAGTGTATCTTGTAGAATTTGGTGGTGTCGAGGCGGTGCTCCACGAGGGCTGGGTTCTTGAGCTTGAAGTCCTTGCCGTGCTTGAAGGCGATGTATTGCACAGCCACACGCGACATCTCGGGGAGGTCGCTGTGGTGGAACTCCTCGAGCTGCACCTGGATGTTAGGCTCCACGATGCCGTGGAAGCGGGTGCGCCACGAGCCCGAGTCGTTGTCGCCGCGTGTCATGTAGGCCACATAGAGGTAGTAGTTGCTGTCGTTCACGAGGTAGGCGTCGAAGCTGGTGGTGTTGAGGTGGCGCAGCTCGCGGGGCTCGAAAGCGAGCACCACATTGAGGGTGTCGCCCTCCTCGGTTTCCACAAGGGGCAGCTCGGTGGGCTGAGGCGCGGCTGGCTTTTTCTCCTCCTTGCTCGGGGCAGGGGCGATGGGGCGGTCGTAGGCAGTGGCTTTGGGCTTAGAGGCATCGACCACCACACACTCGCGCAGGAGCACGGGCTGCTCGAAACCGTCGGCATCTTCCACGTAGGCCACGTTTCCCTCGATTCGAGAAACACGTCCGCCTCCTGTGGCGTTCAGGAAGCGGACAATATCATTGACTTTAACCATTATCTTCTTCTATTGAGATTAGATTGAGAGGCGGCGCAGTGTGTTGAGCAGCTCGCGGTTGATGGGCTTGTCGTTCTTGATGGCCTTGGAGAAAGGCACATACACGATTTCGTCGTTGCGGATACCGATCATCACATTGCGCTGGTCCTCGAGGAGGGCATCGACGGCAGCGGCGCCCATGCGCGAGGCGAGGATGCGGTCGGTGGCAGTGGGCGAGCCGCCGCGCTGCAGGTGACCGAGGATGGTGACGCGCACGTCGTATTGCGGGTACTCATTCTTCACGCGCTCGGCCAGTGTCATGGCTCCGCCGGTGACAGGGCTTTCGGCCACAAGCACGATTGAGGAGTTCTTGCTCTTGCGGAAGCCATTCTGGATGAGCTCGGCAAGCTGGTCGACCTCGGTTGAGATTTCGGGAATGATAGCGGCCTCGGCTCCGGTGGCGATAGCACCATTGAGGGCGAGGAAGCCGGCGTCGCGTCCCATCACCTCGATGAAAAAGAGGCGCTCGTGAGAGGTGGCGGTGTCGCGTATCTTATCCACGCACTCCATGATGGTGTTGAGCGCGGTGTCGTAGCCGATGGTCTTGTCGGTGCCGAAGAGGTCGTTGTCGATAGTGCCGGGAAGTCCCACGATGGGGAAATTGTACTCGGAGGCAAAGATGCGGGCACCGGTGAGAGAGCCGTCGCCGCCAATTACCACAAGGGCGTCGATACCCTCTTTCTTGAGTGTCTCATAGGCCAGCTGGCGGCCTTCGGGAGTCTGAAACTCCTTGCAGCGGGCGGTCTTGAGGATGGTGCCACCCATTTGGATGATATTCGACACGTTCTGAGTCTTGAACTCCACGATTTCGCCGGTGACGAGGCCGCGGTATCCGCGATAGATACCCTTCACCTTAAAGCCGCCGAAGATAGCCGAGCGGGTGACCGCGCGAATGGCGGCGTTCATTCCAGGGGCGTCGCCTCCCGACGTGAGAATACCAATGCAATTAATTCCTGCCATAACTTGTGTGTGATTAAGTAAGTGTTAGTATGTGTGAAATTATTTTGTTTCAATATTGCAAAGGTAAACAAAATTCCTCGTATTATGGCGACTTGCCGCAAAGAAAAATGCAATAAAAATTTAGTGGGTGCCCGAAGAGGGTGCCGGGTGGTGAAATCAGGTGGAAAAGAGAGCAAGAAAGAGGAGCAAGGGCATTGGGCGTGCCAATTCCTTAAAAAATATCAAAAAACGTAGAGATATAATACATATTTAATGCAAAAGAAGTATCTTTGCAGCAAATAGGCGGCATCTCGGCAAAACCGCTCAAGCAAACTTGGCGATTCTGCGCTCGATTTGCTCTATCTTTGCAGAAAATAGGCGGCATCTCGGCAAAACCGCTCAAGCAAACTTGGCGATTCTGCGCTCGATTTGCTCTATCTTTGCAGAAAATAGGCGGCATCTCGTGGTAAACAAGTGGCACGCCTTGATTGTTTTGCTTTAAGATGACTGCAAATAGCAGTGTGTGTTAAGAATGTAAACAACTAAATAAAACTCTTATATTAAACGTTTATTATGAACAGTAAATTAACATTTGCCATTCTCCTCGGTGGAGCATTGGTATTTACCAGCTGTGGTAAGAAACTCACAGAGATCGGTGCAGAATACTTCACTGTGAACCCCAACCCCCTCGAAGTGGTGGGAGACAAGGTTCCTGCTACCGTAACAGCTCAGATTCCCCAAAAATTCTTCGTGAAAAACGCAGAGGTAACCGTAACTCCCTACCTCGTGTATGGCGACAAGGAAACCGCATCGGCACCCTACACCGTGCAGGGTGAGAAGGTTAAGGGCAACAACCAGGTGATTAACTATGAGAACGGCGGAACAGTGACTTTCCCCGTGATGTATGCCTACACTCCCGAAATGGCGAAGAGCGAGCTTATGCTCGACTTCCAGGTGAAGCAGGGCAGCAAGAGCTACACACTGCCGCGCGTGAAGGTGGCCGATGGCGTTATCGCCACAGCTACTATCGCTACCGCCGCCACTGTGGAGCCGGCTCCGTCGACCGACAACTTCCAGCACGTAATCAACGAGCAGTACACTGCAAATATCCGCTTCCTCATCAACCAGACCAACGTGCGCAAGAGCGAGCTTGGCTCGGATGAGCTTGCAGCACTGAAGCAGCGCCTTGCCGAGGCTCAGAATGATGCAAAGCTCGAGGTTGAGGGCATCAACATCGCATCCTACGCATCGCCCGATGGTGGTGTGAAGCTCAACACTCGCATCGCCGAAGGCCGCGAGAAGAACACCCAGAAGTATCTCAATGAGACACTCAAGAAGGACAAAATCAAGGAGTTTGGCGAGCTTACAGCCGACTTCACTCCGCAAGACTGGGAGGGCTTCCAGGAGCTCGTTGCAGCAAGCAACATCCAGGACAAGGACCTCATCATCAGCGTCCTCTCTATGTATAAGGACCCCGAGCAGCGCGAGCGTGAAATCCGCAACCTCTCGGCCGTGTTTGACCAGCTTGCCGAGGAAATCCTTCCGCAGCTCCGCAAGTCGCGCATCACAGCTTCGTTCAACGTAATCGGCAAGACCGATGAGGAGCTCAAGGCTGCATTTGAGGCCGACCCCGCATCGCTCTCAGTAGAGGAGCTCCTCTACACCGCCACTCTCACCGACGATGCAGCAAAGCGCGAGGCTATCTACAAGGCTTGCATCAAGCGCAACGCCAGCGACTACCGCGGCTACAACAACCTCGGTATGGTGCAGTTTACCAACGGCGACTATGCCGCTGCCAAGAGCAACTTTGAGAAGGCTCAGAAGCTCGCTCCCACAAGCAATGAGGTGAAGATGAACCTCGGCCTCTGCGAGCTCATGGACAACAACCTGCGCAACGCCAACAACAACTTCGGCGCAGCAGCCGGAGCCGACGGCCTCGATGAGGCACTTGGCGTGTACTACCTCAAGCTCGGCGACTACGACAACGCCGTGAAGGCTTTCGGTGAGTCGAAGAGCAACAACGCCGCTCTCGCCCAGATTATGAAGAACGACTACAGCAAGGCCAAGAACACTCTTAGCGCCGTTGCACAGCCCGATGCCACTACTTACTACCTCCTCGCCGTTGTAGGCGCCCGCACCAACAACGAGCAGATGGTACTGAGCAACCTTGCCCAGTCGGTTAAGCTCGACAAGGCAATGGCCGACAAGGCATCGACCGACATGGAGTTTGCCAAGTTCAACATCTCCAGCGTAGTTATGTAATTTCAAGTTGCCATAACATAATTGAGGCTGTGCCACCCCGTGGCGCAGCCTCTTTCGTTTTATCCCCTTTCATAGTGACGCACCGGGGTGCGTTTCAGTCCGTAAGCAGCCGAAGCCGGCTGGTGTGTCGCCCTGCCCCCGGCTGAGCGTGAGGCTGTACAAAATTCGGCTTGATGATATTCTCATATAGGGACGCACGCCCTGGTGCGTCAGCGTTACCGCCTCACAATCAGGTGATTGTTTTCCCATTTTGGCACACCCTCTTATTTCGGATGCTTTCAATGATACGTCGTTGCATGGTCGCCCCGATAATTGAATCCACTTTTTCGGTGGCTTTCCGAGGATGAGAGTTACACGATGAAGATGCCGTGGCGGCGGCACTCTTCCACTTGCTCGTCGGGCCATATGCTGGCCTGGACCTCACCGATGTGGGCTTTCTGCAGGAGGAACATGCACAGGCGGCTCTGTCCTATTCCGCCACCTATGGAGTAAGGCAGCTCGCCGGCAAGCAGAGCCTTGTGGAAACTGAGCTGTGTGCGCTCGGTGCAGCCGCGCATCTCAAGCTGGCGCATGAGCGATTCCTCGCTCACGCGAATACCCATCGACGAGAGTTCGAAAGGACATTCCAGGATAGAGTCCCACAGGATAAGGTCGCCATTCAGTCCCTGGTAACCATCGCTGTTGGAGGTAATCCAGTCGTCGTAGTCAGGGGCTCGGCCGTCGTGAGGCTCGCCGTTGCTGAGCGGTGCGCCTATTCCAATGAGGAATATCGCGCCATACTTGCGAGCCGCCTCGGCCTCGCGTTCCTTGGGAGACAAGTGAGGATAGGCTTTAAGCAGCTCCTCGGCGTGAATGAACTTCACCTTCTCGGGCAGCCGCGGCGTGATGTGGGGGAAACGCTCATAGATCATCCACTCCGTTTCGCGCAGGGCCGAGTAGATTTTCTTCACCGTGTGCTTCAGGTAGGAGAGAGTGCGGTCGTCGGCGGTGATAGTCTGCTCCCAGTCCCACTGGTCGACATAGAGCGAGTGGAGGTTGTCGAGGTCCTCCGAGGAGCGAATAGCGTTCATGTCGGTGTAGAGCCCATATCCGGGGGCAATTCCATATGCTCCCAGCTTCATGCGCTTCCACTTGGCGAGGGAGTGCACCACCTCGGCGCGGCGGTTGCCCATGCAGGCAATGTCGAAAGCCACAGCGTGCTCCACGCCGTTGAGGTCGTCGTTGATACCGGTGCCTGAGAGCACGAAAAGCGGCGCGGTGACGCGGCGCAGGTTGAGCGCCCTGCCGAGCTTTTCCTGAAAGGTGTCCTTGATGGCCTTGATAGCCACCTCGGTGGTCTCGGGCAGGAGCTTTTGCTTATACTTTTTAGGAATTATAAGTGCCATATTTTTTCTTCAATTTCATTTTGTAACGACAAAAGTACAACAAATTTCGGTAATTCCAAGCATTGCGCTTGCATTTTGCCTATTTTTTCTTTCATTTTATCACACAAACCGCTGCACTATCTTTAGGTTTTCACAAAAATAATACCTAAATTTGCCGGCTGAAAACGTATTTTATAGTCAACTAAACACAACGTTTCAGGCAACCACAATGTTAACAAAACTGAGATATATCATCCTTTTGCCTGCAGTGGCAGCGAGCAGCATGGCCATGGCGCAACAAACTGATGCCTCCTTGCTCGACTCCATCAACGCCCGGCTCAGCAAGGTAGAGGCTACGCAGACACAACTCAGGCGCACCACGCTTCTCCCCACGGTGAGTGGATATGCACAGGTGGGCTACAACTACAACGAGGATATCGCCTCGGAGTTCTACGTGAAATGCGCCCGCTTCGACGTGAAGGGCAACATAGGCACGAAAATCGACTACCGGATGCTCTTCGACATCTACAAATTCAAGTGCTTCGACGTGCGCCTCTCCTATAAGCCCCTCAGGCAGCTCCACATCACGGCGGGCTACTTCAAGGTGCCTTTCACCATAGGCGCGGGGCGAGGGCCGCTCACCGAGGAATTTATCGACTATCCCCTCGCCATACGCCGCCTCACGGGCTACACCGACGTGTGTGGCATCACCGGCGGCACGGCACGCGACATAGGCGTGAGCCTGAGCGGCACGCTGTGGCAGCACCGTGGCGTGAATGTGCTCAGCTATGCCGTGGGCGTGTTTAATGGCAACAGCAGCAACGCCAAGGACGACAACACCAGCAAGGACGTGGCGGCAAAGCTCTCGGTGCGCCCCATCAAGGAGCTTGAAATCTCGGCGAGCGCCTACATGGGCGAGTATGGCCCGAAATACCTCAAGCGAAACCGCTGGAGCGCCGGCATGGAATATGCAGGCAGCCTCATTCTTGCCCGCGCCGAATACATAGGCGGCAGCACCGGCGCCATCTCGGCAACCGACGGCTCGCGTGGCACCTTTCACAGCGACGGCTACTATGCCCAGATAGGCGTGAAGACCCCATGCCGGCTCACACCACTAATTCGCTACGACACCGTTGTGGCCGACACACGCACCGATATGACCGAGAGCATAGCCAGCGCCGGCGCACTGTGGCAGCCCATGAAGCACCTGCGCCTGCAGGGCTTCTACTCGCGCTACTTCTACCGCAACACGCCGGGCAACACCGACCACAACCAGATGCACATCGTCATTACCGCCCTATTTTAGTTATATTCCGACCAATGTAGTTTGCCCGATTTTTTGTAATTTTGCAGCATAAAAATCACACGCGCACGATAAGTGCGCCAAATTAAAGGCGAAATAATGAGGACAAGACTATTTTTTATGGCTGCAACAGTGGCCTGCTGCGCAGCATCGCCGGCAGCCGACAAAATTAAGTATGGCGACATGAACTCCTGGGTCACCCGCACCATCAAGGAGTCGGCCGTGCTTGGCGGCAACACAAAGACACTATATGAAATAGGCCCCGGCCAGACTATCGACGGCGCCAAGCCCTACACCAACCTCGGCGGCTCGCCGTGGGCCACATCTAATGTGTATGCCAAGGTGATGGGCGTGGTGAAGTGCAGCAATGCCGTGTACCCCGACACACGCTCAGGCAGCGACCGCTGCGCCAAGCTCACCACGGTGCTCGAGCACGTTAAGGCACTGGGAATGATAAATATGGACGTGCTGGTGTCGGGCAGCATCTTCCTCGGGCAGATTTTTGAGCCAATCTCAAGCACCAAGAACCCCTATGGCAAGATGGAGATGGGCGTGCCATTCACCAAGCGCCCCAAGTATCTATCCTTCGACTATCGCGTGAGCGTTCCGGCCAATGGCAAGGTGATTTACTCCAGCGGCTTCGGCTCGCAAAAAGTGCTTGCCGGCAAAGACCAGGCCGAGGTGTACATACTGCTGCAGCGCCGCTGGGAGGACGCAAAGGGCAATATCCACGCCAAGCGCGTGGGCACCGGCCGTGAGCGCTATGGCAGCACCACCCAGGGGTGGGTCAACGGGCACAAAATCCCCATTTGGTATGGCGACATCACCAAGCACTCCGGCTACCACTCCTACATGGGGCTAATTCCACGCGAGAGCAGCTGCTACGCCCGCAACAGCAAGGGCAAGCTCGTGCCTGTGATTGAGGAGGGCTGGGACAACGCCAATGCCACCCCCACCCACATGATGCTCATGGCATCGTCGGGCTGCGGCGTGGCCTACACCGGCATGGTGGGAATGACCTTGTGGGTCGACAACTTTGAGCTAATCTACTGACACCAAGAGCATAATCCTAAAAAATCATCACACACTAATATATAAGATTCCCCTTTCGGGCGTAATATCAAGGCCGGCGGCTTCAACGAGTCGCCGGCCTTTCTTCATCACCTCAGCCGGCAGCCATTTCCCCTCAACCCTGACGGTGCGCACGCGGCCAAGGCCTCGATGACATTCTTTAACGCGTCAATTGCCTGCTCCACATCGCCATGGGTCGTATAGTCGAGGTAAGCATGCTCGGCATCCTTTCCCTACGTGGGCATCAGGGTCAATGTGCCTGACTGCAGCGATCTCGCCTTGTATTCCTCCATTGTGTACACTTCCATTTCGTGGTCGAAGACGCGGAGCATACAGTATTCCGACTCATTGCTGCTGTTCGTTTTTATTGCAGGTGCCGTGATTTTTTGTGCTTTTTTCTTGGCAGTGTGCCTCTATTGCATTAATTTTGCAGTAACCATTAAAACGACATCTTTTCGCACTTAGTAGCTCCTCGCCGGCTCAGTGGCCGGCGGGAATGGCTTTATTTTCATCAACCGGAATTATTTTTTTATTAACTATCAACTTTTTCAACTAATCTATTATGCGAAAAAATGCAATTCTCACTCTCCTCATTGCCTTGCTGGCCACGTTCAGCATCTCGGCCGAGGTGAACAACATTGCCTACAGCGACAGCCAGGTGCGATTCACCGTGATTGCCGATGGCGCAATCAGGCTGGAGTATGCCCCCGACGGGCAGTTTACCGACAACAAATCGTTTATGGCCGTCGACCGCGAGTATGACCCGGTGGATTTCAAGGTGAAGCGCGGCTCGTGGATCGAAATCACCACCCCGGTGCTCAAGCTCCGCTACAAGAAGGGCTCGGGCGAGTTTACCGAGAAGAACCTCATCATCACTTCGGCCTCGAAGAAGAAAGGCACTTTCCAGTTTACCTGGAAGCCCGGAATGAAGCAGAAAGCCAACCTCAAGGGCACCTTCCGCACTCTCGACGGATATGACGGCGACGTGCGCACCTTCGACACCCCCGAGGGCAAGAAGGGCGAGCACATGGAGATTGAGGACGGCGTGATTGCCCGCGACGGCTGGACTCTCATCGACGACTCCAGGAGCCTCCTCTTCGACGGCGACCCCAAGTGGGAGTGGGTCACCGAGCGCAAGAGCGCCGATGGGCAGGACTGGTATTTCCTTGCCTATGGCACCGACTATAAGCGTGCCTTGAAGGACTACACCCGCTTTGCCGGAAAGATGCCTCTGCCGCCGCGCTACGCCTTCGGCTACTGGTGGTCGCGCTACTGGCTCTACTCCGACAAGGAGCTGCGCAACCTCGCCCGCGACCTGCGCAACTATGGTTTCCCACTCGATGTGCTGGTAATCGACATGGACTGGCACTACACCGAGAAGGACCGCGGCGGCTGGACCGGCTGGACCTGGAACAGCGAGCTTTTCCCCAACTATCGCCGCCTGCTCAAGGACCTCAACGACGACCACCTGAAAATAACCCTCAACCTGCACCCCGCCGACGGCGTGGACTGGTATGAGGAGAAATACTCCGAGGTGGCCCGCGCAATGGGCGTGGACCCGGCCTCGAAGCAGCGCATTGAGTGGCTCGGCAGCGACAAGAAGTTCATGACCACCATGTTCGACAAAATCCTCAACCCCATGATGGCCGACGGTGTCGACTTCTGGTGGCTCGACTGGCAGCAGCACATCTTCGACCGCAAGCTCACCACGCTCAAGAACACCTGGTGGACCAGCCGCTGCTTCTTCACCAACATGCAGCAGTACACCGACAAGCGCCCCATGATTTATCACCGCTGGAGCGGACTGGGCAACCACCGCTACCAGGTGGGATTCTCGGGCGACGCTATTATCTCCTGGAAATCGCTCGACTTCCAGCCCTACTTCAACCACACCGCCTCCAATGTGCTCTATGGCTACTGGAGCCACGACCTGGGCGGGCACATGGGCGGAATCGACCGCGTCGACCCAGAGATGTACACCCGCTGGATGCAGTTTGGCGCCATGAGCCCCATTATGCGCACACACTCCACCAAGAACATCAAGCTCAAGAAGGAG
>CAMGFF010000002.1 GCA_946055125.1 uncultured Prevotellaceae bacterium
ACAACTTGTCGAAGCCGCCGGCCTTGATATTACGCCCGAACGAGGGATTTTATAGTTTAATACACCCTCATAAATTCCTATTTTTTTGTCATCTTTTCCACCAAGCAGCTTGCTCTATTAAATACTATTTTATAAATTTGCATGGTTTTATTAAACACCATTTTATAAAATCGCAGGTTACTATTAAATTACATTTCACAAATCCACTTATAAATTACGCGATTATGGCTATCGACCGACAGACACTAAAGGCTGTAATGCTTGATAATGAGCATGATGTGACCCACTACAATGTAGTTCCTCGCCACATCGACATCGTCTCGTTCCCTTATATGGTATTCGTGGGGGTGCGCCGCGTAGGCAAATCTTTCTTGCTTTTCCAAAAAATCCACCAGCTTCTTGCCGAGGGGCATCAATGGAGCGATATGCTTTACATCGATTTTGAGGACATTCGCCTGAGTGGATTTACTGCCGATGACTTGCCTCTCATTCTCGACTGCCACTCCGAGCTCTATGGGCATGGCTCCAAGCCAATTCTTTTTCTCGACGAAATCCATAATATTACCTGCTGGGAGCGTTTTGCACGAAACCTTGCCGACCGTGGCTTCTCTACTTTTATCACAGGGAGCAATGCCAAGATGCTTTCAGGCGAAATTCTGTCGTTGCTGGGTGGCCGATATATGTCGACTGAGGTATATCCATATAGCTTCGCCGAATATCTGCAATTCCTCAATGTGCCGCACGACGAGAGGGCTTTACTCTCCTCTTCTTCGAGGACAGTAATCATGAAAAACTATGATGAGTATTTCCTTTGGGGCGGTCTGCCCGAGGCTGCCTCGCTCTCAGTGAAGCGTAATTATCTGCAAAGCGTATTCTTGAAAATTTATCTTGGCGACATCGCAGCTCGAAACCGCATTGCCGGTCATAAAATCATCTTGTTGCTCCTTAAGAAACTCTGCGAGTGTATTAGGCAACCGGTGTCGTATAACCGTCTGGCAAACACGCTCTCAAGTCTCGGTGCAAAAATATCAGTACCCACTGTGGCGAGTTACATTGCTCACGCCGAGGACGCATGGCTAATTCTCAGGCTGAAAAACATAGCATCGGCTTTTGTTCAAAAAGAGACCGTGTGCAAATACTATTTTATCGATAATGGTCTTATTTCGCTGCAATTGGGTCGAAATGATTCTATTTTGCTCGAAAATCTGGTGGCTATCACACTTTTCAGGAAGCATGGATACGCTGAGGGCGGCGACCGCGTGTTCTTCTACGCCGATGGCCGCAATGAGGTGGATTTCTATGTACCCGATGAACAACTTGCCATTCAGGTGGCCGTGCGTATTGACAATGTCTCCGCTGAGGAACGTGAGATTAATGCCCTCACCAAGCTGCCACAAACGTTCCCTTGCAAGCAGCGGATTATTATCACCTACGACACTGAAACGTCATTGACCGACAGCCTTGGCTCTATCCGTGTGATTCCGGCATGGAAATGGCTTCTTGGCATCGTTCAATAGCTTCTTCCGGGGGGATTGCAAGCCGAAAGCCACCCGGGCGGCCCTTGTGGGGGCGGCGCAGGTGGCTTTCGCTATTTGGGGTGAATGTGGATTAGCGCACGGCGAGCTTGTAGGCCTTTGTGCCCACGAGCACCACATAGGCGCCGGGTGCCACGCCGCTCATCGTGGTGCTGCCCTTGGCGGCGCGGAGCACGGTGCCGTTCATGGCCACGAGGGCTACCTTGGCTTCGGCCGGGGCGGTGACTGTGATTGAGTTGCCGTTCACTGCCACGCGAGTGTCGGCCGAGGAGGCTATGCCATCCACGCCCAGCTCGGTCACGTTCACATAGTTGGTGCTTTGAATGAGGTCGGGGAACTCGCTGTTGAGCATCACGCACACGAGGTCGTCGAATGTGTTGAGGAAGGTGGTCACGCCATTCTCAATGGTGTATTCGGTGCCTTCATAGAGTGCCTCACCCTCCAGAATGCCCTCTTCATTCACATAGGGCATGTCGATATACCAAATGTACTCAGTGCCCACGCCGTTGATTATTGCCTCGCTGCTCAGGTCCACTTTGCCGTCGCTCACCGTCACGTCGATGGGATACTGGCTGTGATACTGATACATCATGTAATCTGATTTCACCGGCGGCAGGGTGCTCAGGCGGAAGTAGTTGTGGTCGATCGACACTGCACGCAGCTGCGTGAGGTTGTCGAGGTTGAGGTGAGTGAGGTAGTTGTCGGCAAGGGTCACCTGCTGCAGCGAGGGAGCTCCGTCGAGCGAAATCTCGGTGAGCTTGTTGCTGCTCAGGTAGAGCTGCCACAGGTTGGGGTTGTCGATGGTCACCGATGTGAGCTGGTTGCCCGACACCGAGGCGAGTCCCAGACCCGGCACGGCGCTGAGGTCGAGCGAGGTGAGCAGGTTGTTGTTGAGGCTGAGCATATAGAGGCTCTGCAGTGGCGAGAGGTCGAATGAGGTGAACTGGTTGCCGTCGAGTATCAGCTCCATTAGCTTGTTGCTCTGCGGCAGTGTGATTGCCGGCAGCTTGGCGTCGCTCACGTTGATGCAGATAGCGTCGGTGAGGTTGGTGCAATCTAATGATGAGAGCGTGGCTCCCTTCATGCTGAAGATGGTAATCTTCTCGCTCGGGTCGTAGGTATATACTCCCACCTCGCGCTTGCCCCGCGTGGTGGCCTCAAAGAGGCGGTAGCTTGTGCCGAGCAGATACTGGGTGACGTTGCCGTCGCCGTTCCAGTCGATATAGAGCGCGGTGCCTTCCTCCTCGGCGGCGAGCGATAGTGCCACCGCCTCATTGCCAATCACGGTCGTGAACGAGGCAACTTTGTTGGTGGGCATTGAGGCTGCCTCAATCACCGTGGTGGCATAGGCGTTTTCGCCGGCAAAGTCGGGGAAATAGGGGTGGGTCATCTCGCAGTGGAGCTTCTTGCCCACGGCGGACGTGAGGAAGCGAGTGTAGCCATTGGAAATGGTGTAGTCGGTGCCTTCGGTGAGGGTGTTGCCGGCGGCATCTATCCACACGAATTGCGTGTTCTGCCCGTCGATGTCGCGCACCTGGGCTGTGAGGTCGGCACAGGGGCCGAGGGTGGCAATAGTGAGGGTGTTCTGCGGCGCGTAGGTATAGCGTTCCTCGGCGAGCAGGGCGCTGCGCTCGGGCAATGTGCTCAGGGTAAAGTTGTTGCGGCTCAGGTCGAGCACCTCAATGTTGTTCTCCTCGGGCTGAATCCAGCTCGTCACGCGGTTGCCCGAGAAATTGAGCGAGCGCAGCACGTTGCAGTGCAGCACGTTCACCTCGGTGAATAGGTTGTTGGCGATGTTGAGGTATTCCAGGTTGTCGGCGTCCGAGAAGTCGAGCGCGGCAAGCTGGTTGTTGCTAAGGTCGAGGTAGTGCAGCATGGCGAGCGAGGTAAACTCAAACTCGGCTATGCGGTTGTTGCTCAGGATGAGCACCGAGAGGAAGTTCTTGTTGAAATATTCGCTCAGCCCGGTGAGCTTGAAGCTCGAGAGCTGGTTGCCCGAGAGGTCGAGCTGCGTGAGGCACTTGTTGCGGTCGAGGTTGATGGCATAGAGGCCGGCATTGGTCACGCTGAGCATTTGCAGCGACGCGCAGGCGGTGCAGTCGAATGAATAGAGCTCGTAGCCGTCGATACCAAATGCCGTAAGCTCCACATCATCGTCGCAATACACTGCCATCGAGCCATATCCGGCACGCTGGCCTCTCACGTTGGGCTCTCCGTCGAGCACCGAGGTGGAGATGGTGAATGGCACGAGGTTGCCGTCGCCAAAGTCGACATACACCTGCTTGGGCTGCTCAGTGGTAGCTCCCGCCACGCCTATGGCGAACTTCATCATCGCTCCGGGTGCGGCTGCCGGCGAGAAGTCGAGCTGCTTGCTTGGCTTGCCATAGTCGGCCTTGCTCTTGAGCTTGAACTTGGTGGTCTGCAAAGCCATGTTGGGAAACTCATCGCAGGTGAATGAGAGCAGGAGGCTGTCGGTCACCATCTCATTGAGTGTCACCACGCCGTTCTCGTAGGTGTAGAGGCTGCGGTTCACCTCATTGTAGGTTCCCGGCTCGTCGGCGGGAATGGAATAGAGCGTGCAGTAGGTGGGAAGGTCGTCGCGCAGCACGCGGCTGCTCAGGTCGATCTGCGCTCCCACGGGGTAGCTCTTTGCCACCGGCATGGGGCGCTGCTCATATTCATATTCGTCCCATGTGCCCGGGTCGAAGGGCAGAGTGGCAAAGTCCATGCAGTTCTGCTGAATCTTCACCGTCCACAGCGCCGGGTTCTGGCTCAGGTCGAGGCTGGTGATGTAGTTGTCGTTGGCATAAAGCTTCTGCAAGTCGCTGCAGCCGGTCACGTCGAGCGAGGTTAGCTTGTTGCCCGAGCAGAAGAGATACACCAAGGCGGGGTTGTGGCTCAGGTCGAGCTCCGAGATGTGTACGTCGGTGTAGTAGGAGCCGCTCTCGTGGCTGCAATAGAGCTGCTGCAGCTTGGTGTTCTGGCTCAGGTCGAGCTGGCTCACTCCTGTGTCGCTCACGTTGAGGATGAGCAGCTCGGGGTTGTGGCTCACGTCGATGCTGGTGATGTGGGTGAGGTCGGCCGAGAGGCGCAGCAGATTAGGGCAGCCGCTGGGGTCGAGGCTGGTGATGCCGTCGTTGTGGTACAAATCCACCGACATAAGATTGGGATAGTCCGACAGGTTGAAGGACGGGTCCATATATTTGATAATGCTCAACTCAAGGATAGTGAGGTTGGGCTTGGGAGTGCCTATCACGAGCGGCGACTCGGCCGTAAACTCATTGTCGCTGATGTAGATAGCCTTGAGGTTCTCATTTGCGGTGAGGTCGAGGCTCTTCAGCTCGTTGTGGTTGAGGCTGAGCACGCCCAGGTTGGGGCAGTTGGCAAAGCTCACTTCGCTTATTGCGCAGCCATCGCCATTGAAGTAGTCGACGGCGGTGGGGTCGTCGCAATAGATTTTTACCACTCCGGCAGACGACACCTTGCAGGGAATGGCAGTGCCTTGCAGCGAAGAGTTCTCGCTGTCGAACGCGGCGAGAGCAAGCTCATATTCCACCTTACCGTAGCCACAATCTACATCTACATACTGCTCTTCGCGGTTTGCGCCAATCATTAGGGTGAACTCATTGAGCTCACCATTGTTGGCATAGGCATTTGTGTGAATCACTATGGCAGGCTCATCGCTGCTCTGAGCCTTGGCGCTGAAGCCAAATCCCAGCAGCGCGGCGAGCGTAGCCATCACATAGCAATTAAATATTCTTTTCATCTTTTTTGTGAGGTTATATTAAGTTTTATTTTTTCCTGTTTTTGTATTTTTGGGCTATGCAGCTCACTTCACTATGATTTTCGTAGTGAGGTTGTTCACTTTGAGGATGTAGCAGCCGGGTGCGAGGCGCGAGGCATCGAGGCTTATCTCATCGCCCTCGGCACGCGATGCCAGCGCCACTTGGCCGCTCACAGTGTAGATTGTCGCATCGATGCTCTTGGCACCGCCCACAAAGGCACTGAAGCGGTTACCGCCCTCGCTCGTCACCATGAGGCGGCTGCTGTGGGCCTTCGTAAGCTCGGCTCCGCCCGATTGGCGGCGAATCACCTCCTTCAGTCCGGCGTAAGCGTCAAATTTTCCCGCTCCCCACTGCACGGCGTTGCCGGCAAGCACGGCCTCATCTTTCACAGCCGTGGCGGCGATAATCTCCTTCACGTCGTGAACGTCGAGCGTCGGGTCGGCCTCAAGCCACAGGGCTATGCCTCCCGCCACCACCGGGCAAGCCATTGAGGTACCCAGCGACTGGTGCCAGTAGTTGGTGCGGACGGGCTCGGCGAGGCGTGCCTGCAGCTCGCCATTGGTCATGGGATAGCTTGGGTCTTCGCAATAATACATGCTGCTCGACGAAATCACCGTGGTGCCGGGAGCGCACACATGCGGGAGCTGGCGGCCATCGGCCAGCGTGCCCCACGAGGAGTACTCCGAGACTTGCCCCTCAGGGTAATGCCCCTGGAAGCTGTACATATAGCCGTCGAGCGAGGGCCACGAGTCGCGGAAGTTGTAGGCTCCCACCACTATCACATCGTTGGCGGTGGCCATGTTGCTCACCGAGCCATCGGCAGTGCCGTTGTCCCAGCCCTCTATGCCCAGGTCGCCGAAGCCCGAGAACGAGCCGTCGCAGTAGCAGTCCACGCGCTGTCCGTCGGCTCCTTCCACCACTATTCCAAGCACATAGTTGCTGTCGGCATTGCTGTCCTGGTTGTCCTCTACCATATAGTCGATAAGCACATAGTAGCGGCCGTTGTCCTCGTCGATCATCGAGCCCGCGCCTATGTAGCCATTGAATGCCTTCGAGAAGTTCATATGGCTCTTGTCGCCGGGCTGCTCATAGCCGGTCGTTGAGTAGTAGGTCGATACGCCATCGGTGTTGGAGCTTATGGGAAGCTCAAAGGTGATGGCTTTGCGCTTCTTGTTATAGACTACAGCCTTTATGGTAAACTCGCTGTCGTCGGCGCTGTAGGCGTACACCTGGCCGTAGCGCAGGTTGTGGTAGCCATTCACGTCGCTTATGCTGTTGATAAACGTGCGCTGCTGCGTGTCGGCAGCGGTGAAGGTCTTGCTCAGCACTATGTTGTTGTCGCCCGAGTTGCCGGCCGCGATACATATTATTGCCTCCTTGGCAGCCTCGGTGAGATACTGGCAGATGATGCTGCTTCCGTCGTGAGGCCCGGTGTTGTTGCCGAGCGAGAGATTGATGACCGCCGGCTTGTTGTAGTAGTAGCGGTAGTTGAGCACGCCCTCAATGCCGTAGGCTATAAACACGTCGGCCAGCGTGCCACACGATGCCACGATGTCGGCGTCGGGCGCCATGCCATAGTAGGGGTTGGCTGCATCGCCCACCGTGGCCTGCCATGCACTTGTGCTCTGCGCCAAGGTGAGGTTGCCCTTGTAGCCCCCGGCCATGATTCCCAGCGTGTGCGTGCCGTGAAACGACTGGTCGTTGTCGGTGGTGAACGCCGCGAGCTTTTCGGGCGTGTAGTATTCATCAATCTTGTAGCCCTGCGATGTGGTGCTGGTGGTGTAGATGTGGGAGAGATAGGAGATGCGGCTGTTGCCGGCAGCGTCCTTGAAGTTGATGTGGTTGGGGGCAAGGCCTCCATCCACTATGCCCGTCACCACGCCACAGCCGGTGTAGGCCTGAGGCAGCTCGGTGCCACGGTGTATCTTGTCGGCCCCGGTTATAGCTCGCACCTGGTCCATGAGGGGCTGTGCCTCGCGGCTCAATTCCACGCGCTGCACCGCCGGCAGCTCGGCTATGCGCTCCACGTCGGCCATGGGAATGGCACACAGCGCAATGCCGCCGCGCACCGCCAGCACCTCCACTCCCTCGCGGGTGAGGCTCTCGGCGCCGGCTCCCTCGGCGAGCTTCACGAAGCCCGCTATGTGTGTGGCCGGCTTCGCGGTGTCGCGCCCGAGTGTCCTGGTGCGTGCATCGGCTTTCATTCGGGTCACGGTGCTGCGCTCATGGCGCAGTGTGGCACGGCTTTGCAGGTCGAGTGCGGCCTCTGCCGTGGCTGTCGTCGCGCCGCAGGCTATGGCTGCGGCGACGAGCAGGGTTCTCAGTGATTTCTTTCCTTTCATTAGCGTTTCTATTGTTTTTCTACGTTTTTTTCAGCAAATTATAGTGTGTTTCATGTTTCTCATCGTTTGTTTTTAGTGTGTGAGCCGCAGGAAGCAAAAAATTTCAGTTGCCGGAGGCATACCCCGGGGGGCTTCTTCACGACAACTGAAATATTCTTTTTTAAGTCGAATCAACTGCTTCCGGGCTCACCCGCTATATACCGGGCAGCCGGCGGCAATGCTCGCTTTTACTTGCGAATCACGCGCTTCACACCGCCAATGATGTAGAAGCCATTGTCGAGTGCATCGATCTGCTCAGGAGTTGCGTTCTCGATGAGGAGCACGCCCTGTGCATTGTACACGTTCTGTGCAGCCTTGGCATCCTTGCCCACGAGCTCTGCACCCACATTGTCGTTGATTGCCACTGTGCAGTCGGCATCGAGGGTGAATGTGAACACGCCATCCTCGCCGGCCTCAAGTGCCACATCGTTCACCATCACGCTCTCTGCGCCGGCAATGTCGATTTGTGTGCCCTGCAGGTCGGTGATGCCATTCTGCCAGTCGGCAACCTCGGTGTAGAGATCCTTGGTCACAGTGATTGCGCCATCATTAACCACAGTGAATGTGGCTGTGTAGCTCTCGGGAGCGGCAGTGGTGTAGGCCTTGAATACGTCGCCGTCGGCTATTGTAATCGCGGCATAGGATCCATCAGTGTAGGCTGGAGCAACTGCCTCACCATTGCGATAGAGGTTGAACTGTGTGCCTGCGCCATACCAGCCAATCTGGAAGGGGTTCAATCCATCGTAGTATTTAACCGTATTGTAGCCGGTGACAACATCATAGCTTCCGCGTTTGCCATCACCTACGTTGAAATAAGATGTAGCCTCCTTGTTGTCGATATAGAGCACAAACTGCTTGTCGTAGGAAATTGCCTTCGCACGGATTATCACCTGTGAGCCTTCGCTGAGGTAAGCTGTAACTCCATAGCCATAGTCGGATTGTGCATTGCCATCGATGGTGAAGGTCTCATAGTAGTAGCCATTGTTGATCTTGAACGACATTACCGGACTCTGCGCCGACAGCTCAATTTCCTGCGAACCGCTCACGAGCGTTGCGATATTGTTCTGATAGGTATATCCGTAATATGCTGTCACTGCCTCAGGATTGTCGATGTCAACTGTCACACTGATGTTGCCGTAGGGCTGTGCATTGATAGCCACGGTGGTTTCCTCGGTCATAGTGAAGCTTACATAGTAGGAGGTTTTGTCAACTCCATTCACTGACACCGAATTCAGTTGATAATTTTCGCTGTCGAGCGTAATCGCCACAATCGAGCCAATCTGCACCTTGAAGTCGGCCGACATATAGTCGGTGACTACCTGATTATCAATGCGAACCTCCTTGATTACATCGGCAGGTGCCTCACCGGTCAAAGAGAAAGTCAATGGATAATACACCTCGGGGAAATTGGCTTTCACATCGATTCTGTCGCCATCTTTTATGTTCACTGTGCAACTGCTCGATGTAATCGGCTGTGCCTCACCGTTGAGTGTAACCGAATAAAGCTGCTTCTGCGAGTTTATGTTGCTAAACTGTATTCCTATCTCTTTGTTGGGGTCGAATGCTATCACATTCTCTCCATCCTCAAGAATGACTCCACGATATGTGCCGGCAAGCGTAGCGTTTACCTGGGTTGGGTCATCAACTGTCACATAGAGCTTTGCTGTGCGCACTGTGGTCTCATCCACTGCTACAACGTCGAGGGTCTTTCCTTCATAGCTTTCGTAGATCGACACTCCACACGACGAGCCATAAATCGACTGCGCTACTCCATCCATTGTCACCGACTGGAGAAGATAACCTCTTTTTGCCTCAATAGTAAGATAGCGATAGGCGTCGATGCTTATTGCATTGTCTCCATCCACGAGGTCGAATATGATTTGCTGTGAGTTACCAAAATCATCATAACCATAGTAGTAAGCTGAAATGGCATTTGCATCATTCACATGGAGATTAAAGTTCACCGCGCTTGCCGCAAACGAAAGCAAGCCCAGTGTGGCTAAAAACAAAAATGAGTAAAACTTTTTCATAAAAAACGCTATATTTAGTTAAACATAAAGATTGTTCACGTTTCGTTTGCCCTTGCCACACCCAAATCGCCGTTAATCTTTTATTGCACAGTGATTTCACACATATGGCGCACAAAAACCTATCATTTAGCTTTGCCTTGTTTCCCTTCTAAGCCGGTTTCGGAATCTCACGACAAGACTGTTCTGATTATGCGCCACAAAGTTAAAGCATAAATTTGAAACTGCCAAGAATTTCCCCGAAAAAATGAATATTTATTACACTATGCACTATTTCCCCTCCTAATCGTCACTTCCTTAACATTCCTTCACACCTCGCACCTGCTCTTAGAGCCTTTTCGGGCGAGGCCGGCAGCACTCAGCGGCAATGCCCGGCTCCACCTCATCGCCATTGGCGCAACCGGCCTCATTGTCACTCAGCTTTCGCATCAAGTAGTCGCAAGCAAAGTCTAAGGCCTTGATAACGTGCTCCACTATCGCCCCGGCGTCGTCGCCCTCGGCCACATGGTGGTCGTAGTTCACCGCCACGCTTCCACCATCGAGAATCACTGCCTTGATGTATTTCACATGGCGGTTGGTGTCGTTCACCGCCGCAGCCACCCTGCCGGCATCATAGTCGGCCACCTTGAGAAGATGTGGCACACAAAGGCGCAGCATCGACGCATCACGGCCGGCAATGTAGAGCAGCGTGCGCTTGTTGCACTCAAATAACCACCCCACTGTGGGAATGTGCCGCACTCTCCCACACCGCTTCATAATCTCGCTCACAAATTCTTCTTGTCGCCGGTTTCTACAATCCATAGTTTTTTTATAGTTTTCAATTTCACTATTAATGCAACTCAGCCCTCACCGGTAACCCCCGGTAAAGCTTTTTTTCACACTCCGCACCCACCTATGCACGGCAGGAGGACGCTGCCACCCGGCCGCGTCCTCCTGCCTGTGTTTTCGTTATCCGTGGGGGGTGCGCCACATCCCGGTTGCAGGGATTCCCTCAGTCGAGCATCACGAAGGCGGCCCAGTGGAATGGGTCGGGATACTTGCGGCGTATCTCCTCCTTCGCCCGCTCAAAGGCCTTGCGCTTGTCCCACCGGCAACGCTTGCCGGCGAGCTGCTCATAGAAAGCGCTCATGAACTCGGTTGTTACCTTGTCGCTCACATTCCACAGCGACATAACCATGGTGCCCACTCCGGCCTTCTTGAAGGCTCGCTGCAGGCCATAGAGTCCCTCGGGTGTGGCTCGTCCCTGCCCCGTCTGGCACGCCGAGAGCACCACCATCTCGGTGCCGCTCAGGTCGAGGCGGGCTATGGAACCGGCGGTGAGTATGCCGCCCAGCACGCCCTCGGGAAGCTCCTCGCCTCGCCACGCGGCGTTGCCACCACTAAGCACCAGTCCCGAGAGCTGCATGGCATCGGTGTAACCACGCAGGTAGTTCACCCGCGAGGCGCGGTCGGGACTGTAATAGAAGCCATGGGTGGCTATGTGCAGCACCTGTGGCGCATTGCCGTGCATGCTCAGGAACGACTCCTCAGTACCCTCCATGCCCGTGTGGGGCGTGACCAGCCACTTGCTGGCACTCAGTATCTGCGATATGCGCAGCACCTCCTGCCGGCTGCCCGGCAGCTCGCCGAAGAGGCTGTCGCCGCGTGCCATGTCGCCGCGCATCACCAGCAGGTCGTCGAGCTTGTACTTCTGCGCCTGCGCCACCATCTCGGCGGGCTTCAGGTCGTAGCTCAGGCCGCCATAGAGCACCGCCGTGCGTGCCCCGGCACTGAGACTGGACTTGGGACTGCGCACCAGCTCCCGGGCCGACGTGAGCCGCACGAAATTGTAGTGGCTGCCCAGCAGCGTGCCATCGGGCAGCGGAATCGACTCAAGCGACACCTGAAACAACAGCTCGGTGGGCACATAGTACACCGTGGAGCCCTCGGCCACCTCACCGCGAAGCGGCTCCCACAGCAGCCTCAGCACATGGGCGGCATAGTCGGTGTCGTAGTACATATCGGGGCGCGTGATGCCCAGCGAGTCAACCTGTTTCTCGGCAAAGAGATATTTCAATAAGGGATATTTGTCGGCCTTGCGCACCACATACACGGCATACTTGCGTCCCTGGCTCAGCGACACATAGTCGGTGAAGTCGAGCAGCACCTCACCGGGCTTCAGCGCACGCCTCACCACGCTGTGGTCGATGTCCATGAAGCCGGTGATGCTGCCAAAGCTGCTGCAACGCCCGGCAAGCCCCTCGGCAAGGCGGGCAGCCCTCCGGCTGAGAGCCATTATGCTGTCGGCATTGGCGGCATAGTCCTTCTCAAGCTCCTTTATGCGGCTTTTCATCGCGGCAAGCTGCATGTAGTCGCGCATGTCGGCCTCGCTGCCCTCGCTCTTCACCACATCGAGCAGCGTTCGCTCGCTCTCGAGCAGGAATGCCTTGGTGGCCACAAGCGCGTCGTAGCAGCTGCGGGTGAACGCCGTGTGGCAGTGCTTCGCCTCAAGGGCAAAGGGGGTCATGCGCGTGAGCACCGGCGACGCCGGCGCCCAGAATGCCTCACGCTCCTCAGCGCTCATGTAGGGGATGCGGTCGCGCATTATGCCCATGAGCAGCTGTGAGGCCTCGGCGTAGCTGTTGCAGCCGGCATCGATGTGTCCGGCAAAGGCCTGCGAGTTGGCCGACGCCATCTCGGCATTCACGCTCTCCATGCTCTTGTCGCCATAAATCTGCCTCATGCGCACGGCATAGAGCTTGTAGTGCCTCTCAGAGTCGGCATAGCGTCCCAGCCTGTTCTCCATGCCGGCGGCAAGTGCGAGCAGCTGCACCCTGTCGTGGTCGGTGTCGTGATATTTCGCCGCCAGTACCGAGTCGGCCATGACGTAGTAGCGCAGTGCCGCCTCTGTTTCCCCGAAGCCAGCATGGCAGGCCGCACGGGTGGTGTAAATCTGCGACAGCTGCCTCGGCTCCTCTATCAGGCTCAGAGCCTTCATCAGCGTGTCGATGCACGCGAAGCACTTCTCCCGGTCGCCCTTGGCGCGGTAGAGAAAGGCCTGTGTGTCGTAGGGCATGTAATACTCGGCCAGGGTGGGTGGCATGAAGCGCCGGTACTCGGCTATCGTCTTGTGTCCATAGGCTATGGCCTCATCATATTGCCCGGTTTTCTCATAGAGGTCGCGCAGGCGCTCATAGCACATATACTTGTCGTTGCCCGTGTCGGATGCCTTGGCAAGCCCTTTCTTGTACCACTGCTCGGCAAGCCGTGCCTGGTGCTTGCTCAGTGCCTCGTCGCCCATCTTGTTGCAGTAGTCCATCGCCACACGCGCATCGCCGCTGTGTTCTATCAGCGAGTCGATTGCCGCAGTGGTGGCACGCAGCAGCTCTATGTCGCCGGTGTCGCTGGCAAGCTCCCACAGTTCACGCTCTATCTCCATTATCTTGGTTGCCGTGCCCTGCTGCCGAGATATGCCGAGTGCCTGGAGGTAGGTGCGCTTCGACTCCTCAAGCCGCCCCTCATGTTTCTTCACCGAGGCAATCTTCATGAGCACCTCGGCCTGCTTCTCAGCATCTCCCAGGGCCTTGTAGCCGGCAAGTGCCTTGCCATATGACCGCTGCGCCTCGGCATATTTCTGCGCCATTGCTTGCTCCATTCCCTCAAAGTACCAGGAGAGCGGTATCTTGTTCTCGGCATAGGGCCGAAGGTCGCTGTCGCAGTAGGGCAATATCGCCTCTATTATCTCACGGGCACGCCGGTAGTCGGTTTGTCCCTGCTCATCGGCCTTTATTAAGCCATAGGCATAATAGTAGCCATTCATGGCACACAGGTGCTCCACGGCAGCCCGCTCCTCCACGTTCAGGTTGCCCCGCAGCAGCCCCAGAGCAATGTCATAGCCCTCGGCATAGAGCTGCAGGTCCTTGCAGCACCGGCTCGCCATGGTGAGGGTCACCACATGCACATGCCTCTCGGCCTCACTGCCGGGCTTTGCCGTGTGCTCGCCCACTTCCTTGAAGAGCTGCAGCGCCTCGGCATTCTCGCCGGCTTTCCTGAGCTGCAGCGCCTGGTTAATCTTCTCAGCGGCCTCGGCCTCGCTGAGCTGCCGGCACACCGCGGGCTGCGCCATGAAAATTGCCAGCAATAACGCAATTACAATCTTTCCCATATCAATCGGAGTGTGTGTTCTGTAGTTCCTCTCGCGCCACGGTGTCGGGGGACGCCACGGTGTCGGGAATCTCAAATGTGTCGTAGCCGCCCCTCACCTGTGGCGACATGGGAGCCTGCTCAAGTCCCTCAGGCACGTGTGAGCGGCCGTCGAATACCGGCCTTACGGCAAAGAATCCCACCACAAGCACGGCGGCAATGCCGGAAATCCACAGCCACAGCCCACGCCGTGGCCGCGCCGCTGTCGGCTCTTTCGCCAATTTCGCCGACGTAAATCCGCTGAAGCTCGCCACTTGTGGTTCCTCATACCGGCTGCGCATCTGCTCAAGCGCCCTGCGCTTCTCCTCGCGGCTGCGTATCGAGTCCATCACCCTGCGCGTGAACAGGAGCTGCTCGCGCTTCTCCTCATCGTGCGCCACTTCCTGCTCAAATGCGGCCCTGTCGGCCTCGCTCATGCGGCCGAGCAGGTAATCGTCGATTCTGTCCTGAAACTTAATATCCATAATAGTGTGTGCGTATCGTTGTTTTTGAGGGGTTTCACATTGTGGCTCTAATCTCAAGCACCGAGCTGCGCAGCGTCTCCATGCAGCTGTGCTTCTTCGTCTTCAGCGCGTTCTTGGTGGTTATCGAGGGTATCTCAAGCAATATCGTGTCGAGGTCTTTTTCCTCATAGTAGAATTTCGAGAGAATCTCATAGCAGCGCGGCGACATGTGCGAAATCACATCGGCAATAATCTCTATTACGCCATTCTCATCGGGGTCGTAAACCTCATCTATCAGCGCATCGCTGTCGAAGCCCTTGTCCCTTATCTGCTTCCCCAACTCAATGTCGCAATCGGCGGTAGTAATCCTGTCGCGCGTCCACTCACGGTATTTGTTGCGGGCTATGCCCATGAAGTAGGTGAGCAGGCTACCATTGAGCGGCTTGTGGTCCTTGTCGGTCATGACCATGCCGTCGCGCTCATATAGGCGACCTTTCTCTATGTTCTCCCATAATGCTATGAAAGCATCCTGAAAAATCTCATCGGCCGATTGCTCAACAGTGAAGAACACTGCCCGGTAGTTGTCACTGTAGTAATCATAGCAATAGGCATACAACTCATTCTGCGCCGCCCGGCTCTTCTCGGCTATGCCTCTCACCAGCCGGGCCTCACGCGCCTGGGTGGGTGTGCGGAAATTCACAATCTTTGCCATTATCTTTGTCGTCTTATTATATCCGTTATGCTGAATCGGTTCTTCTCCCCGCTCATCACCGGCTGCTGTGGCCGGCTCGCGGTGTTGCGGTTCACAAATTTCCTGAGCCGCGCAAAGAGAGCCTCGTTGCTGTCGGCGGCCCCGCACTTCCGCGCCTCCTCGCAGAGCGCGTAGGTGAGTTTCCCCACCACAGGGTCGCGCATCTCCACGTTCACCTGGCTGCTCTTGCACGCGCTTAGGGTCAACCACCGCTCGGTCCTGGTCCACACCACCGCCTCATGGGGCACAGGGGCATCCCACTCGTGCGACCTACCGGGGGAAAACACCTCCTCCACCCCGCGCACCACCTCATCTTCGTCGCCGCGTGTGCCATCGCCACTGTGGCAGGCATCAATCACCACGAGCATCTTGCCACTGTCGCCTATGCGGTCGCGCACGGCATTGAGGCAGCGGTTCACCTCATCATCAGTGAGATGCTTCTCGCCTCGGTCGCGCTCGCACGGGCTGCGGTAGGCATCATAGGGAATCCAGCACTCATCGAGGCCATCGTGCTCGTCGTTGTGCACATCGCGCATCTGCTGCCCATGGCCCGAAAAATGCACATACACCACATCGCCCGGCCCCGACTGTCGCGCCAGCTCCCCGAAGGCCGCCACTATGGCCGCCTTTGAGGCCTCGCGGTTGACCAGGGTAGTCACATTGCAACGCTCAAAGCCGGCGGCGCTGAGCATTGCTGTCACATAGCCCACGTCCTTGTCGCCGTTTATCTTGCCCCACGACTTGTCCTCCTGCTCCCCAAGGCCCACCACAAGAGCCCTGCGGGTGGCAGCTCCCACACCGAGACCAAGCACAAACATAACTATCACAATACATCTTCTCATTTTCTTTCTGTCCCCGCTTTCTCCAGGCCTAAGCCCGGCCATTTCCTCCTTATCTTGCAAGTTAATAAAATTCCTAACCCGTGCACACCTCCTCCAGCCCCAATGGGAAACTCAATCGCACGCCGGGCGCGCCAATCATCGTCATTAATAGGCCACCGAATCAACGGCTACCGTATCCATCTCGCTGTAGTCATCTTCATCATAGCCATAGTCCGTGCGCCTCTGTCCAAGCTGCGCATTGATGTCGTCAGCATTGTCGGCTATGCCTATCATAGTCCTCGCAATCTTCTCTATCAGGCCCTTGCTGTCGTCGCCCGCTACCACAAGCTCGCCCCTCATCTGAGCCTTGCCGGGATCGACACTCAGCTTGCAGCTCACGTCATATTTCACATTAAGGTCGCGCATAAGCTTGTTGCCCTTCTCAAGACCGGCGAACAATGCCGCCAGGTGTTTGTCGAGCCCTGCATCCTTCACCACAGCACTGCAACTGCCGGCCTTCACAGCATGGTTGGCCAGCACAATCACATTGCCCTTGTGGCGAAGCTCCACCATGCCACCAAGGCCCAGGCTGCCAAGGTCCACAGTAAAGCCATCACTCTCCTCACTAAAGGAAAGGCCCATGTCGCCAAGCAGCGACTTCAGGTCGTCGACGAGCAGCTTCGCCTTGCCCTCCTTAGTCTCAACCACCATAGTCACCGACATCTGCTGCATCATCTCTTTCACATCTCCATTCACAATAGCCTTCACCGACTCCAGGCCACCCGAAAGCCCATAGCCCACAGCCACAGTGCCGTCGATCTTGCGCAGGTAATCCATCACCACGCTCACGGCAGCACGCTCACTGCCCGACAGCTTGCCACTCTCCTCAAGTGCCTCAGCATACTTGTCCCACTTCACGTCCTTCATGCTCACGGCATAAACCAAGCGCTCGTCCTTGCCAAGATACGACAACGCCTCACTGCTTATCGTAGACGTTCCATTAATAAAGCTATTCAGCTTGCTCACTTCAAATTCCTTGCCTTCAGCATCGTGCAGCGTAGCCTCCACGACGAGCCTGTCCACTTCAATATTTCCATGCAAGCACACCGCCCCATCATACACGTCGAGAAGTTCATCAGGCATCCCGGCCTTGCGCATCTCCCGCTTCAGCTCCTTAGGCAACTTAGCATACAAGCCTCCAAGATTGCCATCCATCACATAGTCGCAATAGACGCTCGAAGCAAAGCTGCCATCAGCAAGCTTCGCCCCTATGCGTCGCAAGAAGGGCAACGGCTTGAACGAGCTGCCTACCCACACATCATCTATGCGATACACATGATCATCGCTCACAGCTATGTAGGTGTAGTCATCATAATCAGAGCTGTAGCCCTCATAGGTCTTCTTCGTGTAGATGACCATGTCATCCTCCGTAGCCTTCTCCCTGTAGCCATCATCCTCAAGCTTTTCCACCAGCTTCGACTTGTCGTTCAGCAAAAACACCATCACAGGCCTGCCATTCTCATAATCGGAAAAAATGGCACACACCTCAGGGTCAATGCCCGACTTCAGCAAAAACTCCTTAACCCCATCAAGCTCCTCAGCATCTTTATCCGAAAGCATGCCGGTGATATACGACGGCAACTTCACACTCGTACCATCAACCGACCCGCCGGCCGACTCCAGCACCTCGCGCAGATTGACCACTGCCACCACATCACTCTCTGCCGGAACGCCATCAAGCACCTCGCGCAACTTCGAATCAGAGCACGACGACACCACCATAAGCACCACCGCCATCACAATCCACAATCCAAATCTCTTAATCATAATATCACAAAAATTAGTTATTAATAAATCAGTTTACGTTAACAGTATCCCCACCCCCGCAACTCACCGCCACAACCCATAGGAATGTCGTTGCAGCATGAACGAGTGATGTCATTTTCCTATTTATGCACAATGTCCTAAAAAGTAACCCCTCGTCACAACCCCAATATTCACTCACCTCTCATTTCACGTCGAGGCATTACTGAGGGCATGATATATGATAATCCCAGAACGAGCCATCTGTCGGTCCCGTGGTGACTATCACCGTTATCACACTTCCATGCGAGAACGTAACGGTCTCGGTGCGCTTGCCATTGGAAACCACCTGTCCCGACGAGAACACTTTCACTGCCGTCAGCGGATCCTCTCCCGGATTATGGTTATAAACATCAATGCAGTCGGAGCACGCGGTTCCGGTGTCGAAAGTTATGGTGAATGTTCCACTCTTCTTTCCCATATTGAACTGCTGTGGGGCCGACACGGTGCCGGCCTTCACATCGGGCATCGAATTGCCTGTGGCGTCGCACGGCGGAAGCTCTATGCGCAACGGTATGTCGCGCCGCTCCTGCTGGGCATTCATAAGGTCGCGCACCTTGGCATTGCGCACCTTGGTTGAGTTGGTCGAGAACTCCGGCTTCGACGCCACTATGCTTATCTCCTCATAGATGAGCAGATTCCGCACCTTGAATTCTCCATTGCCGCTCGTCACCGGAGTGTTTACCCCCGATGCCGACGTGCTCACCACAAGGTGACAGTCGGGCAGTATCTCATTGATGTCGGCATCTATCGTTCGGAAGTCAAGGTCGGTCGTCTTGGGCTTCATGTAGATTTTCTTTCCCTTGGAGAATTTGGCTATCTTTGTGTTCTTGGGATAGTAGTCATCATGCTCCGATTCAATGTTGATCTGGTCGTCGGTGAGAGCCTTCACATAGAACACTCCGTTGCGGTTGCTCAGCTCGGTGCTTTTGTGCGTCGTTCCGCTTATCGAGTTGATCGTTATCTCGTTGCTCACTCCCGGTATGGGCTTATTGGTCAACGAGTCGATGTTCTGGAACTCCTCCATGTGTGGCTCCGGCTCCAGATACACTGTGCGCTTCTCATCGGGCTGCTTCACAAATTGCTCCACCGAGTAGTCGCCCTCGAGCTTGCCGTCCTTGAAACCTGCTTTCGATGCCTTTATGTCGACCTTGGCCAGCACAAACGCATCCTTATAGGCGCCAAAGCACTTGCCATCCACGTTGGTCATAGCCCTGCCGCGCACCACCTTGCCTTTGCCCGAGGTGAGCGTGACCTCGACCTTTGCACCCGGTATGGGTTGCTTGGTGAATTTGTTCTTCACAAAGTAGGTGAAGCGCTCCTTCAGCGGCCGCAGTCTCACATTCGTCGAGTCACTGCTCCACTGCGCCGTCTTCACGTCGATCACCACGTCGGTGGTGTCGGCATAGCCATAGCAGCTCACCCTGTTGAGCTTCACGATGCCGCATGCGCCCACATTTTCCACCACGCACTCACCGGCCGCATTTGTCATCACCGAGTCGGCATATTCTTTGCCACCGACCTCAAATTCATATTGCACCGTGGCGCCGGCAAGCAGCTCGTCGCTCTCACGGTCGGTGACCTTAAGCTTCAGGTCGGTGCGCTCGGCCTCAAGCTCTATTGTCTTGTTCCACGTATAGTGAAACAGGCAGCTCTCTTCCTTGTCAGCCATATGGTGGCAATCGCCGTTTATCCCAAAGTAGGCTCTGCTCAGGGCATAGAATATATAGGAATACACACTGCACGGCAGTTTCTCAAAGCGTGCAATGCCCTCATCGTCGGTGGTGCACTCCATGGCTACAGGCTCGTTGCAGAAGAAGCGCCCATAGTTGTAGAGGAAATGCGATGTGTAGTTCATCTTCACCTCGACAAGGGGCACATCGGCGCCCGTGTCGGCATCCACGGTGTGAACGATGATTTCCCTCTCACACTTCACCAACAGTAGCAGCGGCAGCAATAGCAGCAGCCACCACAGCCACTTCCAGCTCCTTTTCTTCAGTTGAAACACATACTGTGCTTTCTCGGCCTCATATTTGAACCGCTTCTTGTAGGTTGTGTCTTTTGTTTTCATTGCTGTCAGTTGTTTTTCTGCTTGTTATGTTCTTCTCTGTATTGTGCTGTCACATGGGTCTCAATGCGGTATTTCTTCTTCGGTTCGAAGAGCGACTTATCCAATTGTGCCTCGCCGTTCTCATCGGTAGTCCCCTCTATCACTGGGCCTTTCTTGGGCCGTATCACAAATGGCAGGTGGGGAAGTGGAGAGCCATCATAGTCGAGCAGCTTAACCATGATATATTCTTTCACCGGCGTGGGCGGCGTGGACGGTGTGGGTGGCGTGGGTGGTGTGGGCGGCTCCTGCTCATTAATCACTATGCGGAACTCGTTGCCATCGGCATCTCGTTGCAACTCAAATCGCTCGCTCATGCCTCCGGCTGCCACCTCGATGGCCATGCCGGGCCTAAGCACCACTTCTTGCTCATAGCAACCCTCACCGTCGGTCACCACGCGCGTGCCGTCGACCGAAAGCTCATAGCCTGCCTTGCGCTCTCCTTTCTGGTTCTCTACCACCAGGCGGAATTTTGTGTTCCAGTCAAATGTCACATTGTAGCTTGCCCCGGCCTCCACCGTAAATTCGGTGTGGTTGCTCCCATCGGTGCTCTCCACCGAGAATGTCTTCCCCTCAAAGAGCCTTCCAAGGCGGTAGTCGCCATCGTCGTTGGTCTTCACCTCCTGCGTGTTGCTCAGTGCGTTGAGCACAAATGGCACATTGGCTGCCACTCCGCCGTCGGAGTAGTCGATGTGTATCACCACCTCATGCTGGCTCTTCACATAAGGCTGCGAGATGAGAGAGCCTATGATATCCACCTTGTGCCCTGCCAGCTTGCTCTCAAAGCCCCACTGCGCGAGCGTGACCTGCAACTCCCCCACTCCGTTGCGATACCAGAAAATCTCGTCAGGCGTGGGAATCACAAAGAGCTTATGCGCCCATGGCATCTTCTCGCCAAGGATTTCACACACCTGCTCCTTGCAAGCCTTCAGCCACGATGCTATTTCTTTCTTGTCGTCTTCGCTCGCTGCCGAGAAGGGCTGGTAATTGTAGCGTTTATCACCATACCACATTCCCTCGGTGTCCAAAAGCTTTATCCCAGCAAATGCCTTGGCATATTCCTCGGGCAGAAGCTGGTTGAGGCGTGCTTTTATGTTCACATAGTTCTGTCCATGAATCACATCATGGAGTTTCATTAGCGACTGTCGGGATATCTCTTTCATTGCGTTATGTCGTTTTGGTTCAGAAGTTGTTGTTATCTCTTGTTTCTTGGTAATTACTTAATTTATTTCATCAGCCCGATCATGCCCACATGCCTGCGTATGTCCTCAAAGCTCCACTTTTTCAATTTGTGACGCATTTGCCGGAATATCACCTCATCTCTCGCCACAGCCTCCAGTGTTCTTTGTTGCTCTTTCGAGAAATAGCCGCGGTATTTCTCGCTTATTATCAGCAGTTCATGGGTAGAATCGGCATAGAACACGTTGTTGTAGGCGTTGAGTCCTCTGTCGAAGTCATATGACTTATTCACCCACCGCTGTTCTTCTTTGCTTAGGCCACGCCACCATTTTTCCACTTCAAGCACATCTCTTAGCGTGCAGCTCATTGAGTGCAACCTCTTCATGTTACTATTTGCCGTAGCAAGTAGCTCCTGTTTCGCCACCGCCGGCTCCTCCTTTGCGACGACGGCCTGCGCCTGCACCTGCCGGTTTTGCTCGGCTGCGGTATTCTTGTGCACCTGCGGCACTTCCTCCGTGGTCGGTGTCACGGTCGAGGTGCTGTCGGTCGTTTCCGTTGTTTCGGTTGTTTCCGTTACGACGGTATCTTGCGGTGTGGTGTCGTCATCGCCGGCAACTGCCCCTGTTACGATTAGGGACGCTATCACAATCAGCGCTGTAGCCACCGCCACAAGCAGCCACCGCCACAGGCAACCCATGCGCTTTGGCTTCACAGCACGCTTCACGCAGCACCATGCGCCCGTGCTGTCATATTCCACTGTGAAGCCGTTGCGGCTGTTCTGCACCCGACGGTCGTAGTTCACGCGCTGCTCATATTCCTCAGGACTACTTAGCAGGGTGCACAATATAATCCCGTTGTCGTCCTGCAGGTGTATTATCTCGGCATCGGTTTCCACAAAGTGCACCTCACCCGATATGCGCTCCTGTTTGTCGCCATATTCAATACCCAGACCGGTGCAGTCGATTAGTAATAATTTCATCTCAGTAAGTTTGTTATTGTCATTACTTGCATTTTTGCCATCAGGTGATGTGGCGAAGCTCATAGGGCTTCGAGAAGCTCATACCCATCTCCTTGCGCCAGTCGTCGAAGCGCTTCTCATTCAGCGAGTACTCCTCTATGACCCTTATCTGGCGCTTGCCAAATAGTCCCTTGAACCACAGCAGGTGCTGCACGTCGGCCAGCTTACGTGCCATGAAGAAGTTCTGGTACATAGCCAGCGCCTTGCCAAAATCGTAGAACGGCCGCAGCTGCTTCACCTCGTTGTCGCTACGCTGTGCCCACCACACCGCCACCTCATTGAGCGTGGCCTTGTCGCAGGTGGTGGCCTGCAGCTTCTCCTTCAGCGCTATCGCATGGCTCAGCGAACTTTGAGCGTCGGGCACATGGCTGGTGCCACTCCCGGTAGTGGGCTTTAGCCTTAGCAGCTTGCGCAGATACCCGAAAAACGCGCCCACGCCATTCACCAGCAGTCCCACACGGCGAAGTAGGCGAGCCGTGGCACTGGCAAGCACAAAGGCCTTGCGCCTCACCATGCACTTCACCGTGCACGCCTTGCCATCAAGGCTCCACTCCACCTCAAAGCCATTGAAGCAGTTGCGGCTGCGGCGGTCGTAATTCTCCTGCGACTCATAGATTGCTTGCCCTTTCACTATCGTGCATGCCACATGCCCGCTCTTGTCGATGAGATACACCACCGGCGTGACCATCACCAGCGACTCCTGCTCATCGGCGAGGCGGCTCAGCTGGTCGGCCGTCTGAAGTCCATAGCCCTCACACGACAGGAATGTGAGCCTTATTTCTCCTTCTTCCATAAATGATGCTAAAGTGAGTTCTCTATCGTTTTCACAAAGGACGAATATTGCTTCTCGTCCATCACCTTCAGGCCGCTCAGCACGGCGGCAAGCACGGCGTTGAGATGCTTGTGAAGCTCATGATAGCCTTTGGTGTCCTTGTATCGGCCACTGGCAAAAGCGTGCACCTGCTTTCTCACCAAGTCGTTCACCGCCTTGGCCTCAGCCCCACTCGGTATCTGTCCCTGTTCTTTGAGAAAGGGAAGAATGTTCCCCTTGAAATGCGCGTTGGCGGCATCGATGGTCGAGAAAGCGTTCACCACATTCTGCCACACCGTCTTCTGCCCACTGTTGAGCCGCGCCACTGAGGCCGACAGGCTCTTCACGCCCTCTTTCCACTGCCGCACGGCCTTGGAGTCATATTTCTTGCTGAGAATCTCCATCCCCGTCAGGTAGTGCCCGGCAACCATCGCCACGGCACGGATTAGCTCTATTTTCTCCCTCTGGCTCGCCGGCACGGCAGCGCCAAGTGTGGCAAGATAGGCCTCATAGTCGCTCACCGTCTTCTCGGCTGCCGCCGGATCCACATATTGCAGCTCCTGCGAGTTAAGGTATTCGCTGTAAAGCTCATCCACCTTTCCCCACAGTATGTCGGCCATGCTGTCCCCGGCTGCGAAGCCAGTGCTCTGCTCTCGTGCTGCAATGTCGGCCCGCAAGCTGCTTATCTCAGCCTTCAGCGCTGTTATCTCCCGGGCTATGCTGTCCTCCCTGCACCATGCATTGTGTACATTCACGTGTCCCTCTCCTTTCTTCAGTGCTTTGCGCAAATCGGCAAGACTCCTGCGAAGCTGTTTCATCGAGTCTTGCAAAGCCCGGTTCTCGCTCTTCAGCCGCTCCACCGTCTCTTTCTCGTACACTTCCACTTTCGATGCCTTGCCAGCGACATATTTCATGAAAGCTTCTTTAATCTTCTTTCCTACAAAAGCTTGTCTTTCTGCATCATTTACGTCCTTAACAGCGTCCTCAGCCGCTTTGTCGATAAGTTCCTCATCCACTTTCACATAGC
>CAMGFF010000003.1 GCA_946055125.1 uncultured Prevotellaceae bacterium
TACACTTTTGTTTTAGGCATCCAAAAGTGTCAAGTTTTTTTAGGGTAAGTCAAAGAGAAGTTTACTTTTGGCAGCCGCAGCTCTCACCATTGGTGGAATGAGTGCCGCTGAATTTGCCGACGGTATCACGCCGCTGCTTCCCGAAGGCGTGACAATCAACTACGAGCAGAACAAGCACTTCTGGGGTCTTAAGACTCTCACCGTGACCGGCTCGGCCGAGGGTGGCTACAAGGCATTCTTCGAGGCTACCGACAGCGAGCACGGAGGTGAGCTGTGGGTAACCGACGGAACTCCTGCCGGCACCAAGCTCGTGAAGGACATCAACCCCGGCGTGAGCACCTCTAATGTGTGCTATCTCACCCGCTTCGCCGACAAGGTGGTGTTCTCGGCCGACGATGGCGAGAACGGACAGGAACTCTGGATTTCCGACGGTACTGAGGCCGGAACCTACATGGTGGCCGACATTCACCTGCTCGAGAGCTCGAATCCTCAGGGTTTCTGCCAGATTGATGAGAACCGATTCACATTCTTCGCCACCGACCTCGACAGCGAGTCGTTTGCCGAGGCTGGTTCACAGCAGTGGCTGTGGATTTCCGACGGAACTGAGGAGGGAACACAGCTTGTGGCACAGGTGGATTGCTACTTCCCCGGACGTGAGGAAATTAGCCGCTGGCCGACTCCTTGCCGCGTGGGACGCAAGGTGTTCTTCAAGGGCGACGTTGCCGACAAGTCGCAGTTCACCTATGGCGACGAGCTTTGGGTGACCGATGGAACTGAGGAAGGAACTTTCCGCGTATCTGAAATCAACGTTGAGCCGAAGTTTGACTCCGACGGCACAACTCAGATTGGTACTATTGGCCCGTGCGTGCTCTATATGCAGAACTACTACAACAAGGGTGTCACCTTCCGTGCATGGAGCATGGAACACGGCAACGAGATTTGGTTCTCCGACGGAACATTGGAGGGTACCTACGAGATTGCCGACGTGATGCCGGGTGCAGGTCCCAGCGGAATCGGCCATGGTAGCGACCCCTCCAGCTTCGGCGAAATGTACAATGGCTATGTGATGTGCCGCGCCCGTGAGGAGGGCACAGGCTTTGAGCTTTTGGCCATCAACCCCGAGACACGCGACTACAAGGTTTACGACATCTTCTCAGAGGCTCCCTCGGTTGACCACAAATCATTCCCCGATGACGGCGTGGTATTCGACGGCCGCTATATGTTCTGCGCAGCTACCGGCTTCGACGCCAACAATCCCAACCACCACGGCGGTGAGCTCCACTGGTTCGACGGCACACAGGTGCAGATGCAGATGGACTTTGCTCCCGGCACCGGCTGCGACTGGATTAAGGAAATGGTAGTGTGCGGCGGCAGCCTCTACTGGTGGAACGAGGGCAGCCTCGACGGCACCGGCGCCACCAACACTAAGCTCATACGCCTCGACAAGTGGGATGGCACACCCGAAATCGTGAGCAACATCGACGCAGCCGGCGACAAGGTATATGGTCTCCGCAACCTCAATGGCGAGCTCCTCTTCTCGTCGGCCGTCAACAATCAGCTCTATTGCTGCCACTATCGCCAGCCCGGCTATGACGCAAGCAAGAACCCCGACTCGAAGTATATGGAAATCGACTTCGGCAGCGGCTCGGGCAAGGTAGAGGACATCGCAGCCGAGAAAGTGCAGGTAGCCGTTTATCCCAACCCCGCTACCGAGAGCTTCAAGGTGAAGGGCGCAACAGGCGACGTGAAGGTGTATGACCTCGCCGGACGCCTCGTACTCAGCACCACAGCCAAGTTCAACCAGTCAATCGACGTGAAGGGCCTCGCAGCAGGCTACTACAAGGTGGTTGTAGCCGGCAAGTCGGCAACTCTCATCGTGAAGTAAACCGCGAGCTTTGAGTCTGCAACAATATTCGAGGGAGGCGCACATAGCGCATTGGTATGTGCGCCTCCCTCTTTTATACCTATAACCAAAACCTAACTACTACACAATGAGTAACTTCAGACACTTGAGGACAGCCGCGCTGCTGATTACCTCATTATTCTTTCTTGCACTCTCTGCGCAACCTAAGATTAACGTCGGCGGCACCATTGTCGATGCCGAAAGCCAAGAGCCTCTCATCGGTGTCACCGTGATAGAGAAAGGCACCACCAATGGCGTGGCTACCGACTTCGACGGGAATTTCACCATCAAAACATCTCCCAAAGCCACTCTCCAGCTCTCCTATGTGGGCTACAAGCCCATTGAGGTGAAGGTGGATGGCAAAACCAAGCTGAACATCACCATGACCACAGCCACAACCAGCCTCGACGAGCTTGTGGTGATTGGATATGGCGTGCAGCGCAAAAGCGACATCACCGGATCGATTTCTTCGATTTCAGGAAAAGACGTGAACGATGTGCCGGTGGCCTCGGCCCTGCAGGCAATGCAGGGTAAAGCCTCAGGCGTAAACATCATTCAGAACTCTGGAGCCCCCGGCGGCAACACTACCATTAAGATTCGCGGAACAGGTACTGTGAACGACTCCGACCCGCTCTACGTTGTCGATGGCTTCATCGTCGATGGCATCGACCACATCAACCCCGGCGACATTGCCAATGTGGAAATCTTCAAGGACGCTGCCTCGAGTGCCGTGTATGGCGCGCGTGCAGCCAATGGCGTGGTGGTTATCACCACCAAGAGTGGTGAGGCCGGCAAGACCAAAATCACCGTGGATGGATTTGTGGGCGTTTCCAATCCCTGGAAGAAAATCGAGGTGATGGATGCCGCCAATTATGCACTCATGACCGACTACATGGGCGGAATCGGCAACTACTCGGCCGACGGTCGCCTCTACTACAATAAAGATGCCGACGGCAACTATGTGTACAACGAAACCAAGTATCACGCCATCGACACCATTCGCCGCAACTCGCCGGGCAACTGGTGGGACGCCATCACCCGCACCGGAGTGAAGCAGCAATACAACGTGGCCGTGTCGGGCGGCAACGAGAAGACGAAATTCATGGTGAGCGCAAGCTACTTCGATGAGAAGGGTATCATCGACAAGTCGAACTACCAGCGCTTCAACACCCGCATCAACGTGAGCCAGCAGCTTTCCTCGTGGCTCGACATGACTGCCAACCTCAGCTACGCCAACGAGCGCGACCAGCGCGTGCCGCAGGGTTCTGGCAGCGTGCTCAAGCGTGCACTCTACCAGAACCCCATGGTGATGACCTACGACAGCCGTGGCTACTGGCGCGAGAATCACCCTCTCGCAATGATCGACCGCTACCACGACCAGAACGACATTCACCGCCTCGACATGAACCTCAACCTCAACGCCAAGATTTGGAAATACTTCGTGTATCAGTTTAAGGCTTCCTACTACACCAAGCCCACTACCAACAACCAGTTTGGCGAGGTTGCCAACCTCGAGGAGAATTTTGCAATGACCGACCTCTCCACCGTGTTCAAGCGCAAGAACCACACCAATAAGTGGGAGATTAACAACCTCCTCACCTTCAACTACAAGAACGACTTCAATGACATCACCGTGCTCGCCGGCCAGACGGCTGAGGGCTACCGCTACAGCTACCAGGAATCGACCAAGAAGGGCACGCCGAGCAACGAGGAGGACCAGTGGTACCTCTCAAGCGGCTACACCGGCGACAAGACTTATGGCCTCGACTCACGCTGGACCGCAGTGGGCTTCATAGGCCGCGTGAACTACAACGTGCTCGACCGCTACCTGCTCCAGGCCAACGTGCGCATCGACGGCTCGTCGAAGTTCTCCAAGCAGAACCGCTGGGGCTACTTCCCCTCGGTGTCGGCAGGCTGGAAATTCTCGTCGGAGCCTTTCATGGAGGCCACTAAGAACTGGCTCTCGCTGGGCAAGCTGCGCGTGGGATGGGGAATCCTCGGTAACAACCGCATCGACGAGCTCTCGCGCTACACCTACCTCGTGAGCGGCTACAACTACCCCTACGGAATGGGCAACCACCAGCTCCAGCCGGGTACAATCGCACTCACCATAGGCAACCCCGACATCAAGTGGGAGAAGACCGAGACGTTCAATGTGGGACTCGACCTCTCGTTCCTCAAGAACAGCCTCACCGTGGGCGTGGAATACTTCAACAAGAAAACCAGCGACATGCTACTGAAGGTGCCCACAGTGCCCTCGGCAGGACTCACCAGCGACCCGATGACCAACGCCGGCTCGGTGCGCAACTATGGCGTGGAGGGCAACGTGAGCTACAAGCGCCGCTTTGGCAAGTTCAGCTTCGACGTGGGCTTCAACCTCTCGTGGATCAAGAACGAAGTCACCGGCCTCGGCACAGGCAACGAGCCTATATGGGGAGCCTACCTGAGCGAGGGAAGCATCGTCGACTATGTGACCAAGACCGAGGTGGGACGACCCATCGGCAGCTTCTATGGCTATGTGACCGACGGAATCTTCCAGAGTTACGACGAAATCAAGGCAAGCGCACAATATGACTTCGGCAAGCGCGAGAACGAGCAGACCACACGCCCCGGCGACTTCCGCTTCAAGGACCTCAACGGCGACGGACAGATTACTGCCGAGGACCGCACATTCCTTGGCTCGCCGCTCCCCGACCTGGTATTCGGTATTCCATTGCAGTTCAGCTATGGCGACTTCGACCTCAATATCTTCTTCCAGGGACAGACCGGCAACGAGATATTCAACGTGATGGACTACTACCTCTACAATGGCGCCGCCGGCAACGTGTATGCCGACATCCGCGAGCAGCACTGGTCGGGACAAATCGACCCCAACCGTGCCTTCTTCCCGCTCAACACCACGGCCACCGTGCCCGACCTCGACAGCGACGATGCAGCACGCAACTTCCGCGCCAGCGACTTCCTGGTGCAGGATGGCTCCTACATGCGCCTCAAGGAGCTGCGCCTCACCTACAACTTGCCCAAGAAGCTCATCGCCAAGTGGAGCCTCTCCAATCTATCGCTCTCTTTCACCGCCTACAACCTGTGGACCATCACCGGCTACAACGGCCTCGACCCCGAGGTGGGCAAGGTGTATCTCACCGAAGGGAACAACCTCAATATGGGCGTGGACCATGGTACTTACCCGCAGGCCCGCTCGTTCACTTTCGGTTTCAAGATTGGACTTTAACTAACTGCTGATAAAAACAACAATATCAACACTCACACGAAGAAACTAAGCATATTATAGTTATGAAAAGATATATTTTCAGTCTGCAAGCATTAGTCCTGGCTGCCATCGCGCTCACCGGCTGCGACGACTTCCTCGACAAGGGTGTGCTGGGTTACTCCACCGATGAGAATTACTACGACACCAAGTATAAGCTGCAAGCCGCGCTCAATGCCACCTACGACGTGCTGCAGAGCGACAAGTTCACCAGCTCGGAGTGGCGCTTTGGCGATGCCCTGGGCGACGACATGAAAGGCCGCGACGAGGGTCTTGCCAGCCAGCAGGGCCAGCTCGCCCACTTCCGCTTCAACACCTCCAATATCTACATCAAGGAGCGCTGGGAAGTGAACTATGAGGGCATTCACCGCGCCAACCAGGTGATTGCCAACGCTCACCGCGTGCGCATCACCGACAACAACTACACCACCTACCGCGACGTGCGCGAGATTCTCGCCCAGGCCAAGTTCCTCCGCGCCCTCTTCTACTTCAACCTGGTGAAGACCTTTGGCGGTGTGCCTATCCGCCCCGAGGTGGAGACGGTGGACAACCTGGTGATTCCGCGCTCCACCAAGGAGGAGTGCTATGCCTACATTGAGAAGGACCTGCGCGAGGCTTGCTGCATGCTCCGCAACAAGTTTACCGACGGCAATGCCGGCAAGGCTGGCGCCGGTGCCTGCGCCGGGCTGCTCATGAAGGTGCTCATGTATCAGGCCACGCCGGGCGTGCCCTCGGAGAAGTGGGAGCAGCTCATGGAGATTGGCCGCTACTTTGTGGATGGAGCACCCATGACCATGAGCCAGATGCTGCGCTACGACGAGCGCTACAATGGCGAGGACTGGGAGGCACTGCGCCAGCGCCTGTGGTTCAAGCCCAAGGAGCTGTGTGCCGACACCGACCCCTACGAGGGACCCGACTTCCAGATAGCCCTGCTCAAGGGAGCCTACAGCTATGAGTATGTCGATGCCTACAACAACCCCCTCGGCACTATCGACAACTACAAGATGTGGTATCTCAACCAGTTCTACAACGCCGGTGAGTTCTGCAAGGGCTCGGTGTTTGAGATTGTGCACCAGGAGTCGGCCGACGGCACATCGGGCGACACCAATGAGGGAAGCTACATCTATGAGTCGCTCTTCAGCGCCTCGTCGCCGCTCTATTGCACCGACCAGATTCGCAACGCCATCTTCAACAACGACGTGCGCCGCGACTTCACCATCGGTCACCACGAGTACACCCCCGACAACGAGAACACCGAAATCGGCGGCCCCATTCCTATCCTCTCGCTCAAGTGGTACACCCCAATCAAGGACCGCCCGCTCTATGGCGGCGACAACAGCAAGAACCGCCGCTACATGCGCTACATCGAGGTGGTGCTTATGTATGCCGAGGGACTCAATGAGTGCGGACACGGCCAGGAGGCCATCGACCAGCTCAACGGCTACAAGCGCGTGCTCAACAAGCTCAACAACGGCTCAACCCTCTACAATGGCGGTGGCTATGGCGTGGTGCGCGACCAGATTTGGAACGAGCGCCGCATGGAGCTCTGCTTTGAGTTCGACCGCTTCTTCGACATCGTGCGCCAGGGCCGCGCCAAGGCTTGCCTGCAGAAGTTTGCCCTCGACTATACCGTGAACCAGCGCGGTATGTACTTCCGCGAGGGCGTGAACGAGATTTTCCCCATTCCGCAGACCGAAATCGACGTGTCGAACGGCGTGGTGACTCAGAACCCCGGTTATTAATTTCTTTAATTTCACGACAAAGCGATGAAAACATTCAAGACGACAATATTCATGATGCTCGCCGCAGTTGCTGTCACGGCGTGCAGCAACGAGGACGAGGCCACTCAGCCTACCGCCAAGATGACGATTGAGCAGGACACTTACAACATTAATGAGTCGATGACCGTGCACTTCACAGGCGATGCCGAGAATGTGGTGATCTACACCGGCGACACCGGACACGACTACGAGCTTCGCGAGCAGAGCAACACCGGCCTGGTGGTGAACAAGGGTCTTTTCACCTATGCCTACACCACTCCGGGCACCTACAAGGTGGTGTGCCTCGTGACCAACCACAGCAACGAGGGCTCGGTGGTGCTGCGCGACACCTGCTCGGCCTATGTGCACGTGAAGGACGACGTGACAGAGATTGAGCGCATCTCGGCGCCGGCAGTCTACTACGACGAGGTGTTTGCCGAGGCCATTGGCGGCGGCAACTGGCTCATGGTGCTGCCACGCAAGCTGCTCTACAAGAACAAGACCCTCACGGTGCCCCTCAAGCAGAAGCTGAAATTCTACATCAGCTCCTCAACCAGCAAGATTGCCGTGGATGGCGAGGAGTTCAACTCGACCTCCAAGTATGACCTCGCCAGCACTCACAGCATCACCGTCACCTCCAACGAGGGCTCGGTGGCCGAGTACAAGCTGCTCACGCTCAACTATGCCATCTTCAAGAGCTTCTCCCTGCTCGGCAAGACGGGCACGCTGGGCTACTCGGAGTATGACTACAGCACCTACACAATGAACGTGAAGGTGCCTGCCGGCAGCGACCTAAGCGCCGTGGCCCCCAAATTCGCCATGACCGCCGACAATGAGCGTGCCTACATCGACGGCGTGGAGCAGACCTCGGGTGTGAGCACCGCCGACTTCACCAAGCCGGTGACCTACACCCTCGTGGCCACTCACCCCGAGAACCCAGAGGTGAAGGTTGAGACGAAAGTAATAGTGAATGTAACAATAGAATAAAAAAGGGAAATCTGTAACTAAGTAGTATGTGCATCGAAGGCAGTGCCGCCACCACAAGAGCGCGGCGGCACTGTTTTTTTCAAAAATATCCCACCAATGAAAGACTTATAAAAAATTATAAAACAACACACTATTAAAAACTTATTGATTCGTTATGAAAACTAAATTAATCGCAGCCGCGCTGATTGCACTCTCGGGTCTCACTGCAGAAGCCAAGGATGTGTACTTCTTCTCCGAGGAGTCAGCGACATCGTTCAAGACGGTTGCCGACGTGAGCAAAATCACGTTCACAGGCTCGGCTATTGAACTTACAGGAGCAGCGGGTGTCACCGAGGTGGCATTTGCCGACTTTGCCGCATTCTCGTTCACCGACCACCGCCTGGTGGGAGTGGGCAAGAACACTGCCGCCATGCAGGACGTGGTGGTGAGCCGCAGTGGCAATGGCGCCGTGGCGGTGAAGAGCCATGCCACAATCGATGCTATAACCGTCTACTCGGCCACAGGAGCCACAGTGGCTGCCTACGCACCAAGTGCCATAAATTTTGAGCTGAACATTGCCACCCCAGGCATCTATTTCGTGAAAGTCGCCACAAGTGATGGTGAAAAAGTAGTGAAAATCGCAAATTTCTGATAAGCCATGAAACACAATATAATCTCTAAGACATTGATGGCCGCAGCCATCGCAGCTGGCAGCTTCGCTATGCTTGCGCAAAATGATGATTTCCTCGTGTTCAGTGGAGGAGAGATTGTGTGGAGCACCTCAACCGACGCCATCGGTGAGGCCGTGATGACCGGCGACAACTCCACCTTGACCCTCTACGACACCCAGAACAACGTTATCGGCAGCCTTGCCACTGCCGACATCGACAGCATCAGAATCCTCCCCACCGCCGACGTGCTCGACGTGCAATTCAACGCCGACGGCACTGCCACCGACCTCTCGCCCATGCACAATGCGGTGGAGAACGTGGGCACCAAGACCTACTACAGCCAGGTGTATGGCCGCTACGTGGCCACTTTCGACAACGTATGGGCAAGCACCACACGCAATTATTTCAGGATTGACTATACCAACAACGAAACTTTCAAGGCAGCTCTCGCCAACGGACACACCCTTGAGGCTGTGGTGATGGCCGACTGCCCCGACCCCATCCCCAATGGCGAGGCCAAGTTCTTCGCCTCTCACGAGGCAGGAGGCACGGGCCTCATGCTGTGCAAGACCGGCAACAGCCTCAACGGCGGCAATGAGTTCACCTTCCTCCCCAATGTTTCCACCAACGGCAAGAGCACCTGGCGCTGGGGCGTGAGCGGCGTGCAGCCCGTGGCCAAGAAGTTCTACCACATTGTGGGTGTGTGGAACCAGGCCGAGGGTGTGGCCCGCATCTATGTGGATGGCGTGCTTGCCAACACCGTAGCCACCGAGGGCAACCTCAACCTGCCCAAGGAGAACAGCCGCTGGTTTGGCATTGGCTGCGACTCGGGTCCCACTGCACAGCTCGGCTGGATTGGCGACGTGGCTGTGGCCCGCATCTACAGCAAGCCCCTCAGCGAGAGCGATGTGAAACTCCTCTATGGCAAAGTGGCCGCCAAGGCCGAGATGCCTGTGGCCGACGTGCTCGACGTGAAATTCAAAACCGACGGCACCGCCGAGGACATCTCGGCAATGCACAATGCCGTGGAGTCGCACACCGGCGCTGCCCTCACCACCTACTTCAACAGCACCTACAACCGCTATGTGGCCCGCTTTGCCAACACATGGGCCGGCTCCACCACCGGCTACTATAAGATAGACTACACCAGCAATGAGGCCGTGAAAGCCGCTCTCGCCGACGGGCACACCCTCGAGGCAGTGGTTATGGCCGACTACCCCGAGCCTATCCCAAATGGAGAGGCCAAGTTCTTCTCCTCTCACGAGGTGGGAGGCACAGGCATGATGATTTGCAAGAACGGCAACGGCAAGAACGGGCTCAATGAGCTTACGTTCCTCCCCAACGTATCCACCAATGGCAAGAGCTCGTGGCGCTGGGCCACCACCGGCGTGCAGCCCTTGAAAAAGACGTTCTACCACCTCGTGGGCGTGTGGGACAAGGAGGCCGGACAGGCCCGTGTGTATCTCAATGGTGAATTGATGAACACAGCCTCGGCTCCGGGCAACTTCAACCTGCCCAAGGAGAACAGCCGCTGGTTTGCCATTGGCTGCGACTCGGGTCCCACTGCACAGCTCGGCTGGATTGGCGATGTGGCTGTGGCTCGCGTTTACGACGCTGCACTCACCGAGGAGCAGATTGCCGTGCTGGCCGACGACTTCGCCCGAATGAACTGCTATGCCGTGCCCGACATGGTCACCGACGTCGACTACATCTCGGGAATCACCGTGCGCGTGGGCGGACAATATGCCATTGGCGGCACAGGCTTTGCCGAGGGCGACAAGATAAAATTCGTGTCGGTTGCCGATGAGAGCCGTGCTCTCACTCTCGACGCCTCACTCAATGGCACCGAGGGCGTGACCGTAACCGTGCCCGAGGGCTGCCCCAGCGGCACATTCCGCATGTTTGTGGTGCGCGGCACTCAGCAGCAAGACCTTGGCATAACCGAGCTATTTGTGGTGACTGAGATGCCGGCTCCGGCCGAGGTGATTGCCCACCGTGGCTACTGGCGTGCCGAGGGCGCAGCTCAGAACTCCCGCGCATCGCTCCGCGCCGCACTCGACCTGGGCGTGTATGGCTGCGAGACCGACGTGTGGATGACCGTCGACGGAGAGCTTGTAATCAACCACGATGCAACCATAGGCGGCGTGACCATTCAGGACAATGCCTACTCGGCCGTGAAGGACAAGACCCTGAGCAACGGCGAGACACTTCCCAAGCTCAGCGAGTTTCTCGACATCCTCAAGCAGAGCGACTCGACCACAAAGCTCATAATCGAGATTAAGACTCACAGCACCGCCGACCGCAACCGCCAGGTGGCAACCATCGCCTACAATGCGGTAAAGGAAGCCGGACTGAGCGACAAGGTGGAATTTATCGCCTTCGACCTCGAGGTGTGCAAGACCATAGCGAACCTGAGTGCTGCCATGCCGGTGGCCTACCTCGCCGGTGGCAAGACTCCCGCCGAGATTAATTCCTACGGAATAAAGGGAATCGACTATGCAATGGCCGAGTTCAACACTCATCCCGAGTGGATTGGGGCTGCCAAGGACCTGGGAATGACCGTGAACGTGTGGACCGTGAACAACGTGGGCGACATGTTCCGCATGACCAACGCCGGCGTGCAGTTCATCACCACCGACTATCCCGAGGAGGCACTGCAAGTGAAACAGTATTTCCTCGACAACAAGTAGACTGCAACCACTCGCCTCATCATCACCGCCCATGGTGATGTGAAAGGAAATAATATCTACTAATCAACCGCGATGCCGGGCTTGTGGAGCTTCCACTATGGCCTGCGCCACAAGTCCCGGCTTTTTTATCGCACCAGCGCTCCAATCGGCACTCAACTCATTTTTCTTGAATATAACCAAAAACCAACAATAAAACAAAGATTTACGAAAATGAAAGTTTCTACCTCTGCTATCCTGCTGTGCCTCGCGGCCATGCTCTCACTGGGAGCATCGGCGGCCCGCAAGGATGCCTACGACCGCTCGCGTATCTTCTGGGACACCGACACCAAAAAGACCCTATTCAACATTGGCAACTACGCCCGCATGATTCAGCTCGCCGACGGCCGCCTCATGGTGGCTGCCGAGAATGGCGGAATCAAGGTTATCTACAGCGAGGATGGCGGAAAGGCCTGGACTCCGGCCGAACTTATCGCGCCTAATCCCGCCAATGTGCATGAGTGCGTGCCCGACCTCATTCAGCTCACCGACGGCACCATCATCGTGGGTTACAACCCTCGTCCCACCGAGCCTTACTCCGAGGACCGACGCTTCGGCATTCGCTGCCGCCGCAGCACCGACAATGGGGCGACGTGGAGCGATGAGATTTTCATTTTCGACGCACGCCACACTTTCGCCGACGGCTGCTGGGAGCCTTCGTTTCTCGAACTTCCCTCGGGCGAGCTGCAGTGCTACTTCGCCAATGAGAACGAATACACCTCCTCCGGCGAGCAGTGCATCTCGATGTGCCGCTCCTTCGACAAGGGCCTCACATGGAGTGCCCCAGTGAAGGTGAGCTTCCGCCAGTGGACCCGCGACGGCATGCCGGTGCCCATCCTCACGCCCGACGGCCGCGAGATTGTGGTGATAATTGAGGACAACGGCTGGCCGGGCAGCAGCGGCTTCATCGCAACCACAGTGCGCACATCGCTCGACGACAACTGGAAGAGCGGATATGTGGATGCCGGCAGCTCGCGCCGCAACAAGATTTTCGCCACCGAGCCTCCCGCAAGGCACGCCGCCGGCGCTCCCTACCTGCGCGTGCTTCCCTCGGGCGAGACGGTGGCCTCCTACCAGGGCAACGACAACCGCAGCACCAACAACATGGACTACATGAACATGTCGGTGCTCGTGGGCGACTCCTCGGCCCGCAACTTCAAGGGCCTCACGCAGCCATTCAACATCGGCGAGAACTATCACAGCCTGTGGAACTCGGTGGCCGTGGTCGACACCGGCACCGTGGTGGCACTCGGCTCGATAGGCCAGCCCGGCTCGTCCAACCGCATCGAAATGATAAAGGGCTACCCGCGCAAGAACCTCATCGCCCGCCATGGCACGCCCAACCTCAACGGCACAGCCGCAAAGGACACTTATTCCTACCCCAAGGGCTACCAGATTATCCTGGGGCATGAGAACAACACGCGCCGCACCATGGACTTCCTCTACGACGACCGGAACCTCTATTTCACCGCCCGCTGCATCGACCGCGACATTATCGACGACAAGGCCGACAACGATGGCGTGACGCTATATCTCGACCTGGAGAATGCCTGCGACGTGTATCCGCGCAACGGCATGTTCCAGATTTTCTTCGACGTGAACGGAACTCTCACCATGAAGCATGGCGAGGACCTTGCCGGATATGAGGCGGGAAAGTGGATTGCCACCGATGCCGAGCTCGCTGCCGGCATTCAATACGAGCTCAAGCGCGGCTCCACCTACTATGAGATTGAGGCCGCCATTCCCTGGAGCGTGCTGGGACTCGACCACGCTCCCACCGGGCGGCTCATGCGTGCCGATGTGGCCGTGCGCAACCGCCACGAGTCGTCGATTGAATATGCCACCATCGTCGACACCTCCACTGCCTCATCGAAGCCCAACTCGTGGGCATGGATGGGATTCCTGCTCCTGCCGGCCGAGAGTGGTGTGGCGGCCCCTGCCGTGGACGACCGTGAGCTGCGCATTGCCTGCACGGGCAGCGAGCTGAGCCTCTCCTCCCCCATAGCCATGAGCAGGGTGGAGATAATCACATTCGACGGCGCGATTGTGGCAAGCCAGAGCGTGAACCACACGAGCTGCACCATAGCCACCGGCGGCGCAGCCTGTGGCATAGTGCGCGTGAGCTATGCCGACGGCACGGTGCAATGCACCAAGTGGAGAGGCGTGCGATAGGCTTTTGGGCCATCGCTGCTATGAAAAAAGAAAAGTAATCACTATTTTTGCCTGATAAAAACAACCGAAAATGACTACTATGCGTAATTTCTCACTCGCTTTTGCCCTGGTGATGGCACTGTGGGCGGTGGCTGCGCCCGGCTACCGCTTCACGCACCTCACCACGGGCGAGGGACTGCCGCATCAGCAAATCACCGACATCAGGCAGGACAACCTCGGACGTATATGGATTGGCACGCGCAATGGGCTGGCGTGCTACGATGGCTACGAAATCACTTCCTACTTCAATGTGGCTCACGACGAGCACTCGCTCGCCAACAGCGCGGTGCAAGTGATTTTCCAGGACTCGAAGCAGCGTATATGGGTGGCCACCGAGGGTGGCCTGTGCCGCTACCGCCCCGCCACCAACGACTTTCAGCGCTACGACCTCCCCACCAAGATGACCTCCACCATCACCGAGATGCTCGACGGACGCATTGTGGTGGCCGGCGTGGAGCTTTATGTATTCGACGAAGCCAACGACTCATTCACCATGATTGAGCGCTCACACTCCGAGTTTATAATCTGCGCCACCCCCGACCGCCAGAACCGCCTCTTCGTGGCCACCAACAACTCCATTTTCTACTACGACAGCGACTTCTCCCGCATCACGCAGCTGAGCAATGACCTCTATGGAGACTTCCTCACCGGCTTCGACGGCATCGTGCCTATGCGCTTCGACTCCAGCGGACTGCTGTGGGTGGGACGCAACGGCAAGGGGGTGATGCGCCTCAACCTCACCACCGGCGAGAAGGTCGTCTACGACACCCCGGCGCTCACCAACGGCACCGTGCGCGTAATCACTGAGGACCGCATGCACCGCATGTGGATAGGCACCGAGCGCGGCGTGAACGTGATTAACGCCGACGGGCATATCGACCACCTCACGCAGAGCTTCAGCGACAACACCGGCATCAACGACAACGCCATCTACTCCATTCTGTGCGACCGCGACAACAACGTGTGGATTGGCACCTACTTTGGCGGCGTGAACCTGCTGCTGCACAAGAATGAGCAGTTTCGCTGGATTCAGCCGGGCAACACCTCCCACACGCTGAGCGGAAAGGCGGTGCGCAAAATCATTGAGTACCCCGCCGGGAAGCTCCTCATCGCCACCGAGGATGGCGGCATAAACCACTACGACATCGCCACTGCCACCGCACAGCCCTGGCCTCGCGCCGCCGCCACCGGCAGCAATGTGCACACCCTGCTCAAGGAGGAGGGCAGCGACAACCTGTGGATTGGCACCTTCCGCAACGGCCTTTTCTGCCAGAACCTGCGCAGTGGCGCAATGGAGCAGTTCAAGCCCGGCAAGACTGCCTCGCTCACCAGCGACGCCATCTTCGACATCGCCCGGCAGCGCACCACCGGCAGGCTGTGGTTTGCCACTACACGCGGCCTTTTCTACACCGACCCGGGCGAGCACGCATTCCATGTGGTGAACCACGAGATTATGCGCCTCTTCTTCTCCTATTGCCTGCTCGTGGACCGCGACGACAACGTGTGGGTGGGAATGCGCAGCTATGGCGTGTATCGCATCGACGCACGCTCGGGCGAAATCACCAACGCGGGCACCAACTTGCTGCGCGAGGGCTATATCACCGCACTCTATCAGGACGACACAGGGAAAATATGGATTGGCACCAACACCGAGGGGCTCTACTATGTGGAGCCGGTGGGAATGAAGGTGCAACGATTCACCATGAGCGCCATGCTGCAACAGAGCACCATTTGCAGCATCACCGGCGACAAGGCCGGCAACCTGTGGGTGAGCTCTTCGAGCGGACTCTTCCGCCTCAACCAGCCGCGCACCGAGGTGGTGCGCTACAGCGTTGACAATGGGCTGCCCACCAACCAGTTCAATTATGCCTCGGCGCTGCTGGCCTCCGACGGCCGAATCTACATGGGCACCACCACCGGCATGATTTCGTTCAACCCCTCGCGCATCGCCGCCGACAGCCGCACCGAGGTGCACCTGCAGCTGCTCAAGGTGAACGACAAGGTGCAGACGGCCGGCATCCCCGGCTCGCCACTCACCGATGTGCTCGACAACATGGAGCAAATAGTGCTGAGCGCCGACCAGTCGCACTCGTTCAGCATCAAGTATGCCGCCATTTCGCCCGGCAACGCCAGCTCTATCTACTACCAGACGCGCCTCCTGGGCAGCGCCAACCCCAAGTGGAGCACCCCGGGACGCGAGCGCAATTTTGTGGGCTCAAATCTTCCTTCCGGCACCTACACCCTGCAAGTGCGTGCCAGCGCGAGCAACACCGGCTGGGACTCCGCGCCCGTGAAGGAGCTGAAGATTGTGATTTGCCCGCCATTCTACATGACCGTGTGGGCCTACATCATCTATGCACTGCTCTTCGCCGCCGCCATCTACCTCTATATCCACTACTACAGCACCCGAATGCGCGAGCGCAACGAGGTGCGCCTCGCCAACATGGAGAAGGAACAGATGGCCGAGGTGAACCGCATTAAGCTCGACTTCTTCACCACCGTGTCGCACGAGCTGAAGACGCCGCTCTCGCTCATCATCTCGCCACTGAAGCGCGTGCACGCACACCGCAACAAGCTAAGCCAGGAGGACTCGTCGATGCTCGACACCGCCCTGAAGAACTCCGAGAAGATACTGGAGCTAATCGACGAGCTTGTCACCTTCAACAAGGTGGAAACGGGCACATTCCGCTTCTTCCTGCAATATGGCAACCCCATGGACTTCGTGGAGAATCTCACCCATCTCTTCAGCGACAACGCCAATGTGAAAGGCATCGACCTCACTTGCTGGTGCGAGAACAATGGCGAGGAGGTGTGGTTCTCGCCGGGCTATGTGGAGCGCATCTTGAACAACCTGCTCACCAACGCCCTCAAGTATACCTCGCAGGGCGGCTCAGTGCGCGTGAGCGCGGCAATCACCGGCGAGCCAAGCGGCCACACCATGCTTCACCTCGAGGTGAAAGACACCGGCATTGGCATCGCCTCCGAGGAGCTGCAAAACATATTCACGCCCTACTACCAGACCAAGCGCGGACACACCAAGAACCACAAGGGATGGGGACTGGGACTGGCCTTGGTGAAGAAGCTCGCCGAGATTCACGGCGGTGGAGTGAGGGTGGAGTCGACGATTGGAGTGGGCAGCACATTCAGCGTCGACCTGCGCGTCGACGACAATGCCTTCGACCCCTCGCTGCGCATCAGTCCCGAGAAGACCGTGGTACCTCTCAAGCAATATGAGTTCTCAATTCCCAGCCTCGCCAATGCCAAGGCTGCCAACGGCAACGAGCCTAAGGAGGTGCAGACTAAGCCCGGCGTGCTTATCGTGGAGGACGACCCCGAACTTATCGACTTCCTCTCGGCCATCTTCTCCTCGCGCTACAATGTGTTTACTGCCGAGAATGGCAAGGTGGGCCTCGACGTGGCTCTCAACAACCACATCGACCTGGTGATAAGCGATGTGATGATGCCGGAGATGGACGGCACCGAGCTGTGCCGGCGACTCAAGAAGAACCTGGGTACCTCGCACATCCCGGTAATCTTGCTCACCGCCAAAAACGACGCCAAGGACGTGATGGAGGGATATGAGAGCGGCGCCGACGCTTATGTGCAGAAGCCTTTCGACCCGCAGATTCTCGAATTGCAGGTGAACAACATTCTGCGCGACCGCGTGCAGCTGCGCGAGCGCATGGTGAATGCCGACGAGAAGCTCGTGGCTGCCGAGGAGGAAACGGTGCAGCTCTCCGACCTCGACCGCGACTTCATCAACAAAATCAATGAGCTCATCGACAGCAACATGGAGAATGAGAACTTCTCGGTGGCCGACATCACCGCCCACATGGGCGTGAGCCGGAGCCTGCTCCATGTGAAGATGAAGAGCCTGCTCAATATCTCCACCGGCGACTATGTGCGCAAGCGCCGCCTCGCACGCGCCTGCACGCTGCTCAAGGAGGGCTTCAACGTGTCGGAAACCAGCTACCGCACCGGCTTCTCCGAGCCAAACTACTTCTCGAAGGCTTTCAAGAAGGAATTTGGCGTTACGCCCACCGAGTGGCTCGGCTCAGAGCATTCTCAGCAGTGAGCTGTGAGCTTTTGGCTTGGAGATTGTGATTGGAATAACGAATTTTAATAATTTAATAATAAACATAATAAACAAATATAGGCTAAAAGCTCATAGCTAAAAGCCGAAAAAGCTCATAGCCTAAAAAAATTTACTCAGTGATGAAAGGTTTAGTTTATGGATTTGCTACGGTGGCTCTCGCTGCCCTCGCTGCATGCAGCGCAAATGATGTGAAACTCGTGGATGCCCGCAACTTTGAGGCTACCATCGACGGCAAGCAGGTGGCTCTCTACACACTCAAGTCGGCAACCGGCATGACAATGCAAGTGACCAACTTCGGCGGCCATGTGGTGTCGCTGTGGACCCCCGACCGCGACGGACGCATGGCCGACGTGGTGCTGGGGCACAACACGCTCAATGAATATGTGAACTATGAGGGCGAGCGCTTCATAGGCTGCGTGGTGGGCCGCGTGGCCAACCGCATCGCCCGTGGCGAGTTTACACTCGACAGCATCACCTATCATGTGCCGGTGAACAACAACGGCCAGAGCCTCCACGGCGGCCTCAAGGGCCTGGACCAGGTGGTGTGGGACGTGGACTCGGTGGGCGACGACCTGATTCGCCTCTCGCTCCTCTCGCCCGACGGCGCTGAGGGCTATCCCGGCAACCTGAGCATAACCATGACCTACGCACTCACGCCCGACAACGCGCTGGAAATCACCTACCGCGCCACTACCGACAAGCCCACGGTGGTCAACCTCTCGCATCACGGCTTCCTCAACCTGAAGGGTGAGTGCGGCGGCACTATCAACGACCACCTGCTCACTATCAATGCCGATTCTATCACTCCGGTCGACAGCGTGCTTATCCCCACCGGCTCGCTCCTGGCCGTGGAGGGCACTCCCTTCGACTTCCGCACCGCCACCGCCATTGGCGACCGCGTGAACGATGACCACGAGCAGCTCGCCTGCGGCAACGGCTACGACCACAACTGGGTGCTCTCGCGCAAGAGCAATGACGAGGTGGAGCTTGCCGCCACGGTGTATGAGCCTGTGTCGGGCCGCGTGATGGAGGTGCTCACCAATCAGCCCGGACTGCAATTCTATGGCGGTAACTTCTTCGATGGCAACGGCACCGGCAAGTGCGGACTCAAGTTCAACTACCGCGAGGCCATAGCCCTCGAGACGCAGAAGTTCCCCGACGGTCCCAACCAGCCTCAGTTCCCCTCGGTGCGCCTCAACCCCGGAGAGACCTACAACCATGTGTGCATCTATAAATTCTCAGTGAAATGATAAGGAACGTAATCCCTGCTTTGCTCCTCGCTGCCTCACTCGCCCTGCCGGCCGTGGCACAGAACGTGCCTAACCCCGTGCTGCAAAATGTGGCCGACATTGGCGTGATGAAGTACAACGGCCGCTACTACCTGGGCGGCTGCCGCACCGACGGCAACTTCTATGTGTCGGCCGACCTGGTGAACTGGAGCGAGCCTATCCATGTGATTGACATGCGCAACGACTGGACCCGCGGAACCGGTGCCGGCAACAACCAGATTCATGCCAACGACATGCACTACTGGAACGGCACCTTCCACGCCTACTGGTCGGTGAACTACTGGGGGCGCGACCGCCACGCCGTGCACATCACCCACGCCACCGCCAAGAACCCGCTCGGCCCCTACGACGAGCCGGTGAAGCACCGGTGGATGGACAACAGGATTGACCCGTGCGTGTTTCGCGACGCCGACGGCAGCCTCTACATGTACATGGTGCGATTCACCGACGGCAACGCAATATGGTGCCGCCCAATGAGCGAGCATGGAGTCTTCGCGGGCGACCCGCTGCTGATGTTTGCCTCGCAGCCGGGCACCTGGGAGACTATGGATAACCGCGTGGCCGAGGGTCCCTGGGTGATACGCTACCGCGACCAGTACTACATGATGTACAACGCCAACCACACCGGCTCGCAGTGGGGCAACTACCAGCTGGGCGTGGCCCAGGCTTCGTCGCCCATGGGCTTCAATGCCGGCAACAAATACAGCCACCCGGTGCTTGGCAGCAACCAGACTGCCCTCGAGGAGAGCTACACCGACCTGCTGCGCTACTCCTTAACCGAGGGCTACACGCCCCTCTTCAGCTACACCACCTCGGCGCCGGCTGAGGGGTGGAGCGGTGCCGGCTTCGACTGCTCGGCGTGGAAGCGCGGTGAGTGCGGCTTCGGCTCGCAGCACATCGCGGGCTCCACGGTGCGCCACCTTGGCACCGAGTGGAAGGAGAAGCAGCTGTGGCTGCGCAAGGAATTTGTGGCAGCGGCCTCGGTGGGCAACCTCGCCCTGCGCGTGACCCACGAGGGACGCACCCGCATCATGCTCAATGGCACGGTGATATATGAGAAAGAAGGCACCGACTATTGCATGGTGAATCTCACCGCCGCGCAGCGCAAGGCTCTCGTGAATGGCACGAATGTGCTGGCCGTGGAAACCTCAGCCGGCCGCCGCGGGGGCTACATCGACGTGGCTCTCTTCGACATGCGCGGCGACCGTGCCGACGACGATATTCTCTACACTCCCGGCCAGCCCAACATTGTGCGTGGAGTGAACGGACTGGAGTGGTGGCTGGTGTATATGGCCAACATCAACCACGGACACCGCGACCAGTATGTGGACCGCGTGCACTTCTTCGACCGCACTATGTGGATCGACGGCATCACCGGGCCTCGCACCGCTGGCTATCACCCACTGCCGGCCAAGCCCACCCTCGCCATTGCCGACGAGGTAGCTGCCACAGGCCCATTCAGCACCATAGCCTCCTGCGCCTATCTTGTGGAAACCAACTTGCTCACCCACGGCAATGCCGGGGTGATTGCCTGGTATGTGGATGAGCAGAACCAGGCCCGCGTAGGTATCGACTCACAGGCCCGCGAGTGGTATCTCACCACGGTGATTGGCGGCAAGACCGCCACCGAGCGCCATGCACTGCCGGCCTATTTCACCACCGGCGTGTATCACCCACTGCGCGTGGAGCGCTGCGGCAGCGACCTGAAAGTGGAAATCGACGGCATCGACGCTCCCGGCCGCAGCAAGTGGGCCGGCGTGATTCCCGATGGAAAGGCGGTGGCCGGCCTCTTCGACGCCTCGGGCAATGAGGCCCGATTTGAAGGCACCATCTACACCGTGGGCTTCGACGACCTCTCGTTCACCCTGGGCAGCGGCGACGAGAAGCTGCTGGGCGAGGCTGCCGAGGACTATGAGCTGAGTTTCCAGCTCTATGGCACCGACCGCGGCCGCAAGGCGGGCTTCTACCCGGCCTACGCCGACAGCCGCAACCATGTGCGTGCCACCATCGACGGCAACGCCGCCTCGCTGCTCATCGAGGTGGTGGAGCGCGGAAAGGTGGTGAAGACCCTCGCGCTGCCGCTGGCCGAGCACACCATGGCTTATCCCGACGTGAAATACACCGACGGCATTGAGAAGGTGTATCGCTTCGACTCTCCGCGTCTGCTCAACGCCATTGAGCTGAGCCGCCACGATGCCGACCGCCATGGCGAGACCACCGACAATATGTTCCGTTTCCTCAATGTGGCCTATCAGGCTGCCGACGGCGAGTGGCACAGCATCGACACCAGTGGCGCCACCGTGGCAAGTCACCCGGGCTACAACCGCGTGGAGCTGCCCGAGGTGAAGGCCGAGGCGCTGCGCTTCATCAACAGCGAGCCCACCGACACTCGCCGCCACATCTACAAGGTGGGCGTGGGCGCCGCAATGCGCGGCAGCTACAACCTGCGCACCGTGCGAAGCGGCAATGAGCTGCACCTGTGGCTCAACGGCAAGGAGCAGTGCACAATCGACCTGCGCAAGATGCCGGCCTCGCGCGTGGGGCTCACCGGCTGCAACTACTTCGCCGACTACCGCGGTGTGATGTACTATCTTCGATAACCAACTTCTTTAACCTCATATTTTGCTTATGAATCAAATTAAACTGACTTCGTGGATTGCAGCGGCCGTGACTGCTGCATCCTTACTGGCGTGCGGCACCGAGAAGCCGGCACCCGAGGGCGAGGAAATAACCTTCGCCGACCCTACTATCTTCGTGGAGAATGGCAAATACTACCTCACCGGCACGCGCGGCGCCGGAGCAATCGGCTTCCAGATGCTCGAATCGACCGACCTGGTGAACTGGACTCCCTGCCACGCCGACTCTTCGCGCTTCGTGCTTCGCAAGGGCGACCACACCTTCGGAGAATGGGGCTTCTGGGCCCCACAGGTGTATCGCCACGGCAACAAGTACCTGCTCTTCTACACTGCCAATGAGCAAGTGGTGGTGGCCCAGAGCGACTCGCTCACCGGCCACTACACCCAGGAGGTGGTGCGCCCCATCGACGGCAGCGAGAAAAACATCGACCCATTCCTCTTTAAGGACGACGACGGCAGCTACTACCTCTACCACGTGCGCTTCGACAACGGAAACTACCTGTGGAGCGCCCGCTACGACATCGAGAACGACTCTATCGACCGCTCTACGCTGGTGCGCTGCTTCGGCCTCACCGACGCTTGGGAGAAAACCGACGACGGCCGCTGGAGCCCCGTGATGGAGGGTCCCACGGTGATGAAGCTCGACGACGGCAACTACTATATGTTCTACTCGGCCAACCACTTCCTCAATCAGGACTATGCCGTGGGTTATGCCACCGCTCCCGCCCCACAGGGCCCGTGGACGAAATACAAGGGCAACCCCATCATTCACAAGAGCATAGTGGGTGAGCCGGGCTCGGGACATGGCGACTTCTTCCGCGGCGTCGACGGCAAGCCCTACTATGTGTATCACATTCACAACTGCGACACCGCCGTGGCACCACGCCTCACACGCATAGTGCCACTGAGCATCACCCGCACCGACAGCACCGGCATCTACACCATCGCTGCCGACACTACCTCCATCATCACTCCCCGCGTGCGCTATTAAGC
>CAMGFF010000004.1 GCA_946055125.1 uncultured Prevotellaceae bacterium
AACTTCTCAGAGCTTGGCATCGAGAAGCTGAAGCTACGCGAATATCTCGATGAGTTTATCATGAATGGCATCCGCAACAAATCGAAACTATAAGAAGACATTATCCCAAAACAATAATAATAACCGAAGAATTTCAAAAATATTATGTATATCAACGCAACAGGCTTCTACGTTCCCGCCGGAAGGGTCGACAACGACCACTTCCTTGAAATCAACGGCCTTACCAGCGAGTGGATTGTGCAACGCACCGGCATTCGCACCCGCTCTATCGTGGGCGAGGGTGAAGGCTCCGACTCCATGGGACTCGCTGCCATCGACAATGCGCTGGCTTCTCTTCCCTACCCCATCACCGATGTCAACCTAATAGTGTCGGCTTGCTACTCCCCCTACGACACCGTGGCCACTCTCGCCCACGTGGCGCAGCAGAAGTATAACATCGACGGCGCTAAGGCCGTGTATTGCTCCTCGGCCTGCTCTTCTTTCGTCAATGGCCTTGAGGTGATCGAGGGCTACTTCGCTATGGGCAAGGCCTCGAAAGCCCTGCTAATATGCTCGGAGCACAACACCTACTACCGCAACGAGAGCGACCCCAAGTGTGGTCACCTGTGGGGCGACGCCGCCGTGGCCTATTTCATCTCGAAAGACCCCGTGGCTCCCGAAACCGACATGACCATCAAAGCCGTATACACCTGCGGCCTGGGCAACATTGGCAAGGGTCCCGAGGGCGTGAAGCTTCGCCCGCACGAGGACGGCATCTCAATGCCCTACGGCAAGGACGTATTCCTCCGCGCATGCAACTACATGATTCACGCACTGGAGCAAGTGACCAAGCCTTTCGGCATGGCCGTGACCGACATCAACTACATCATCTGCCATCAGGCCAACAAGCGCATCGTGGCCAATGTGGCCCACCAGCTGCAGCTCACCGACGACCGCTTCATCAACAACATTGAGGAACTTGGCAACACAGGCTCGGCAAGCGCAGCACTTGTGCTCGCCCAGAACCGCGACAACTACCCCAAGGGCACCACTTTCGGCCTCACCGTGTTTGGCGGTGGCTACTCCTGCGGTGCATTCCTCGTTGAAAAATAATTCGTGAAACTATTATTTTTATTCACCAAATAAAAAAACTTTTGAAATAATGAAATTACTTGAAGGTAAAGTAGCGCTCATCACCGGTGCCGCACGCGGCATTGGCAAGGCTATCGCGCTTAAATTCGCACAAGAAGGTGCCGACATCGCTTTCACCGACCTCGTAATCGACGAAAACGGAAAGAAGACTGAAGAAGAAATAGCAGCTCTCGGAGTGAAGGTTAAGGGTTATGCCTCTAATGCCGCCAGCTTCGAGGAGACCCACAAGGTGGTGGAGCAGATTCACGCCGATTTCGGTCACATCGACATTCTCGTGAACAACGCCGGCATCACTAAGGACGGTCTCATGATGCGCATGAGCGAGGCTCAGTGGGATGCCGTGATTGGTGTCAACCTGAAGTCGGCATTCAACTTCATTCACGCCCTCACGCCCATCATGATGCGCCAGAAGGCTGGCTCTATCATCAACATGGCTTCGGTTGTGGGTGTGTCGGGCAACGCCGGACAGTGCAACTACTCGGCTTCGAAAGCCGGCATGATTGGCCTCGCCAAGTCGATTGCCAAGGAACTTGGCTCACGCGGCGTGCGCGCCAACGCCATCGCACCGGGCTTCATCATCACCGACATGACTGCCGCCCTCAGCGAGGACGTGCGCAAGCAGTGGGCTGCCCAGATTCCCCTGCGCCGTGGCGGAACTCCCGAGGACGTGGCCAATGTGGCTACATTCCTTGCCAGCGACCTCTCATCTTATGTCACCGGCCAGGTTATCCACTGCTGTGGCGGCATGAACATGTAATTCCACGTTCAGCCACACAACAAGCAAGCAACACACCCGGCATTGCCCCTGCCCACACAAGCGGCACCGCATTGCCGGGAATGTTGTATATGAATACCAAAGCCCACAGCCCAAAGCTCATAGCCCAAAGAAAAACAATGGAAAATATCTCTACCGTATTCATCGACCTCGACGACACCGTGTGGTGGTTCACCGAAAACTCCAAGCTATCGCTGCGCCACGTCTTCGAGCACTTCGCCATGCACAACTTCTGCCCCTCCTACGACGACTTCACCTCAGTGTATCTCGCCAAGAACAAGGAGCTGTGGGAGCTTTATCACCATGGCAAAATCACCAAGGACTTCCTCACCACCGAGCGATTCCGCTTCACCCTTGAGCAAACCGGCTACTCCGGCGACTGCACCGCCATGGGCGCAACCGTCGACAAGGAGTACCTTCACTTCCTCTCCCTCCAGTCCACCCTCGTGCCGGGCGCGCGCGAGCTGCTCGAGCACCTCAACGCCCGAGGCTACGACGTGAACATCCTGAGCAACGGCTTCAAGCAGGTGCAGGCGCAGAAGCTCGCCTCGGCCGGCGTGAGCCACCTCATTCACCACATCGTTCTCTCCGACGACTGCGGCTTCACCAAGCCCATGCCGGGAATCTTCGAGTATGCCCTCGGCGTGTGCCGTGCCTCGGCCTCCACAAGCGTGATGATTGGCGACAACTACGACGCCGACGTGTGTGGCGCACACTCGGCCGGCTGGCGCACCATCTTCTTCAATAAGAACGGCCTTGCAGCAAGCGATTGCCCATGCGCCGACGCAATCGTCGACTCGCTTCACCAAATTATCGGCCTGCTGTGATTGTTTTTTTGTCGCTTTCATCATTTTTGCGTATATTTGCACGACACAACAAATATTGAAACCACAATGAACGTAAGCGACATTCTCACCCACCGCACCTCCACCGGATTCTCCTTTGAGGTGCTGCCTCCGCTCAAGGGACGCAGCATTCAGCAGCTCTTCACCAATATCGACCGCCTCATGGAGTTTAATCCACTATATATCAACATCACCACCCACCGCAGCGAGATGGTGTTCAAGAGCACCGCCGACGGCCTCTACCGCTGCATCACCGAGCGCAGCCGCCCGGGCACGGTGGCCGTGGCCGTGGCCATTCAGCAAAAATATGGCGTGCCGGCCGTGCCTCACATGATTTGCAGCGGATTCTCAAAGGCCGAAACCGAATATGCCCTCATCGACCTCAACTTCCTCGGAATCGACAACCTCCTTATCCTGCGTGGCGACAAGGCCAAGCACGAGAACCGATTCGTGCCGGTGGAGAATGGGCACTCCTTCGCCTACGAGCTCGAGAAGCAGGTGAACGCATTCAACGACGGCTTCTTTGCCGATGGCACCAAGATGGACATTGCCAGCGACAACAAGTTCTCCTATGGCGTGGCCGGATACCCCGAGAAGCACGACGAAGCCCCCAATGCCGAAATCGACCTCACCTACCTCAAGAACAAGGTGAACCTGGGAGCAAGCTACATCGTCACTCAAATGTTCTTCGACAACCGTAAATACTTCGACTTCGTCGACCGCTGCCGCCAGGCCGGTATCTTGGTGCCTATAATTCCCGGTGTGAAGCCCATCGTGAACTGCAACCAGCTCACCGTACTGCCAAAGATTTTCCACGTCGACCTCCCCAGCGACCTCGCCTCCGAGCTGTCGCGCTGCCGCGACAACGACGCAGCCAAGCAGGTGGGCATCGAGTGGTGCACCATGCAGGCCCGCGACCTCATGCAGCACGGCGTGCCGAGCATTCATTTCTACTCCCACAACGCCACCGAGAGCGTGCGCCGCGTGGCTCAGAACATCTACTAATCCCGCCCACCCCCTTATGAAATTCAGCGACATCATTGGCAACGATGCGGCGAAACAATACATTCGCCATGTGGTCGACACCGACTCTATCCCCCACGCCCTCCTCATTCACGGCGTGCCGGGAACCGGCAAGCTCTCTCTTGCCCGCGCCATGGCGCAATATATTCACTGCACCAACCGCCAGGGCGGAGAGCCTTGCGGTGTGTGCCCTCACTGCAAGCAGCACCAGTCGTTCAACCACGCCGACCTCTTCTTCTCATTCCCCATTCTCAAGGACAGCTCACGCCCCACTTGCGACGACTTCATCACCGAGTGGCGCACTTTCCTCCTCAACAACCCCGTGGAGAGCTACCAGCGATGGCTCGAGGCCCTCGATGCCGGAAACTCACAGCCCGCCATCTTCGTGACCGAGAGCGCCGCCATTCTGCGCAAAATGAGCTACGCAAGCTACTCCTCCAAGTATAAGGTACTGATTATGTGGCTGCCCGAGAAGATGCGCGACGACTGCGCCAACAAGCTCCTGAAGCTCCTTGAGGAGCCTTTCCCCGACTCCCTCTTTATCCTCGTGAGCGACAATGCCAAGGACGTGCTCCCCACCATCTTCTCACGCTGCCAGCGGCTTGAGGTGAAGAAGCTATCCACACCGCAGGTGGCAGCCTACTTGCAGGAACGATACTCCATGAGTGAGCAAGACGCCCTCGCCGTGGCCGCTCCGGCCGACGGCAACATACTCCTCGCCGAGGAGAACATCGCACTCGACGGCGAGAACAAGGAGTTCTTCCAGTATTTCACCTCACTGATGAGGCAAGCCTGGGCCCGCGACCTAAAGAGCCTGAAGAAGTGGTCGGAGGAGGTGCACGCATTCAAGCGCGAGAAGACACGGCGCTTCCTGCAATATGCCGCCCGCATGGTGCGCGAGAATTTCATCTTCAACCTCCACGTGCCGCAGCTCAACTACCTCAACCACTCCGAGGAGCAATTCAGCACGCGCTTCGCGCCTTTCATAAATGCCGCCAATGTGGAGCGAATGATTGCCGAGATTGAGCGTGCCGAGGCCGACATTCTGGGCAACGGAAATGGCAAAATCGTTCTTTTCGACTTCGCCATAAAAATCACCATCCTCATCAAGCGATAACCCATCACCATTCTTTCAGCAATGCCTCAATCCTCTTTTCTCAGCCTTGTGGCGCGTGCTTTCATCGAGCACCATGCCGCCGAGCTTCACAACTTCTGCTTCGTGTTCCCAAACCGCCGAAGCAGCGTGTTCTTCATTGAGCAACTCTCACAGCTCGCCGACCGCCCCATGCTCTCGCCATGCGTCACTAATATCACCGACTTCCTCTCCGAGCTAACCGGCAGCGTGGAGCCCTCAAAGATTGAGCAGCTCTTTATCCTCTACCGGGAGTACTGCCGCATCATGGGCGACCGCGCAGAGCCTTTCGACCGCTTCTCCTACTGGGGCGACATTATCCTCAACGACTTCAACGACGTGGATAAGTATCTCGCCGACCCACAGCGTATTTTCCAGAACATCAGCGACCTAAAGGACATTCGCTCCAACTTCCTCACCGAGGAGCAGGTGAAGGTGATTCACGAATACTTCGGCGTGGATTACAACATCGACCTCACCGACGACAAGTTCTGGAGCGACCCTAAAGTATACAACGACTCCTCATCGTCGCGGCACTTCATCGACATCTGGAAAGCCCTTCACCCGCTCTACCAAGCCTTCAACGCACGCCTCAGCGAGCAGCATTTCTCCTACTCCGGACGAATCTACCGCGAGGCAGTGGCACGAATCAACGACATGCACGCCTCCGACTTCCGCTACCGCCGGTATGTGTTTGTGGGTTTCAACGTGCTCTCCCTCTCCGAAATAAAGATATTCAAGGCTCTTGGCAACAAGGGCATTGCCGACTACTACTGGGACTGCAACTCCCCCGCCCTGCGCGACACCGACAACAAGGCCTCGTGGTTCATCTCCAAGAACATTGCCATGTTCCCCTCAAAGCTCGACATCAACGAGCCTCCTGTCACCTCTTTCCCTCCCGTCACCGTGTTGGGAATCCCCTCGAGTGTGGGCCAGGCCAAGCACACCCACAAGATTCTCGACGACCTCATTGACTCGGGCGCTATCCCCTCGCCCGGAAATGCCATCAACACCGCCATCGTACTCCCCGACGAGGGCTTGTTCATGCCACTGCTCGACTCCCTCAATGAGCGCATCACCGGCGTGAACATCACCATGGGCTACCCGCTGCGCTTCTCCGAGATTGCCGTCTTCGTGAACCGCATCGCACGGCTCCACAAGCAGTCGCGCAAGAGCGGCAGTGATTTCATCTTCTTCCACGAGGACGTGAAGGACCTACTCTCTCACCCCTATATGCGCCTCATCAATGAGGCGCAGTGCACCGCCCTGAGCAGCTACATGACCTCAAGCGGCAGCTTCTACATAGCATTTGCCAAGATTTGCGAGATTTGCTCCGGCTGCACCGCCGACACCGACCACATGTCGCTCACCGAGGTTTTCCGCCCCGTGCCCGCCGCCTACTCCAGCGCAATGCTTGTGGAGTTTCTCAACCGCATTGTGCGCATCGTGGAGCAGGGCCTCATCGCCGGCAATGCAGTGGCTGCCGAGTCGGTGGCCATGGGCATGATATCGCAGTTCATGGACCGCCTCTCGCAGCTCTCGGGCACCATTCTCAAGTATGACATAGAGATGAACGAGAACACCTTCTTCTACCTCGTGGGCCGCATGGTGGCCTCCATCTCTGTGGCCTTTGAGGGTGAGCCTCTTCACGGCCTCCAGATTATGGGCGTGCTCGAAACCCGCTGCCTCGACTTCGACAATGTGATTATCCTCTCAATGAACGAGCGTGTGTTCCCACGCAAGCACTATTCGCGCTCCTTCATTCCGGCCAACCTGCGCCGGGGCTTCGGAATGGCCACAGTGGAGTTTCAGGACTGCATGTATGCCTACTACTTCTACCGCCTCATCGCCCGCGCAAAAACCGTGCACTTGCTCTACGACGCCCGCCGCCAGGCAATAGGCTCGGGCGAATACTCCCGCTACATTGGCCAGCTCCTCACAATCTACCGCGACGCTCCGGTCGTTCACCGCGTACTCGACTTCTCAATCAGCGCTCCCGGCGAAATGATTGTGGAGGTGATGAAGAATGAGCGTATCATGCGGCGCATCTTGCGCTACACCACCCCTGACTCGGGCTTCTACCTCTCGGCAAGCCACATCAACCACTACATCAACTGCCCGCTCCAGTTCTACTTTGAGAAAGTGGAGGATTTGAAGGTGGCCGACGATGTGACGGAGTTCATGGACTCGAGCACCGTGGGCACAATAGTGCACGATGTGCTCAATGAGCTCTACGCGACTCATGGCCCGGTGATAACCCCCGCGACCATAAGCTCCCTGGCTCCCCTCGTCAATGGTGAAGTGCTGCGCGTAATGCGCAAAAAATACATTCACGCCGGCGATGAGCTCAACGGCGAGACACAGATTCTCGCAAGTGCCCTCAATTATCTGGTCAGCAGCGTCCTCGCCTACGACAAGGCACATGGCGAGTTCCGATTCGTAATGGGCGAGCAGGAGCAAATCACCCACTGGAATGGCGTGAACATTCGCCAATATATCGACCGCGTGGACATGGTTACCACCCCAGGCGGCTCCGAGCGCCTGCGAATCATCGACTACAAGACCGGAAGCGACCGCGTGGATGCAAGCTCGGTCAGTGACATGTTTGTGGAGCGGTCGGGACATCGTTTCAAGGCCATGCTCCAGGTGATGCTCTATTGCAACGTCTATGCCCACGACAAGCATCTCGGCAACACTCCCATTCAGCCCATAATCTACAAGATACTGAAAATGAACGATTCGGGCTTCACTGTCAATAAGCAAGTGATTGAGAACTACCTCAGCATCAACGATGAGTTCCTCTCAATGTTCAACGACGTGATTGCCGAGCTTCTCAACCCCGACATTCCTTTCAGGCAGACCGCCAACACCCGCCATTGCGCCTACTGCAAGTTCACCGCATTCTGCCACCGCTGATTCCTTGCAGGGGCAGCACAAAAAAAGGGAGAGTGATGCCATGGGGCGTCTCCTCTCCCGGGGGAGATAAGAGTTAGGGGGTTAGGTATCAGTGCTGATAGAGGTAGCGCTTAATGGAGCGCTTGGGTGTTTTCTCAAATTCCTCGTGCAATACTTTCACGTCGGCCAGCCGGCTGTATGCCGGGAGGTCCTTGTTGAGTGCGTCGATGTTCTCGCGCATCATGCGTGCGAGGTCGTCGAATGAGTGACCCTGTGCCGTGCCAAGCTCAATGTCGGGGTAGATGAGGGCGATAAGTCGCTGCTCCTCCTCTACCACAAGCGACTCGCACACGAATGGCAGGTTGTTGATGCGCTGCTCAATCTCCTCGGGATAAATGTTCTGGCCCGATGGGCCGAGAATCATGTTCTTGCTGCGTCCGCGAATGAAGAGGAATCCATCCTCGTCGATAGTGCAGAGGTCGCCGGTGTAGAGCCAGCCGTCCTTGAGCGCGGCGGCGGTGGCTTCGGCGTTCTTGTAGTAGCCGAGCATCACGTTGTCGCCCTTCACTCGCAGCTCACCGGCCACGTTGCGGGGGTCGGGGGAGTCAATCTCGGCCACCATGCGGTCCACGATGCGGCCACACGACTGCTCCTTGTTCTCATCCCAGGGAGCATAGGCGATGAGCGGCGCACACTCAGTCATGCCGTAGCCCACGGTGTAGGGAAAATCTATGCGGCGCAGAAACCGCTCCACGTCCTTGTTGAGGGCTGCTCCTCCCACAATTATCTCCATGAGGTTGCCGCCAAAGGTGGAAGTGAGGCGCTCCTTGATTTTGCCCAGCAGGCGGTCGTCGATGAATGGCATCTTCAGCAGAATGCGCATAAGCGGCTTGTCGAGCAGGGGAAACACCTTGTTCTTTATTATTTTCTCTATGATGAGCGGCACAGTGATGATGAGCTTGGGGTGCACAGTGGCAAATGCGTCCATTATCACCTTGGGCGAGGGCACGCGGGTGAGGAAATGAATGTGGCAGCCCTTGGTGAAGCAGTGGATAAGCTCAATGCACAGGCCATACATGTGGGCCAGCGGGAGCATGCACACCACGCCGTCGCCGGGCTTGAGGAAGGTGAGGTGCTCTATGCCAAACTGTATGTTCGACTCAATGGCACGGTAGGGTATCATCACTCCCTTGGAGAAGCCCATGGAGCCCGAGGTGTAGTTGATAATGGCGAGCGAGTCGCGGTCGGGGGTGGCATAGTGCACGTCGGCCGGAGTGAACCGCTCTGGATAGCGGCGGCCGAAGATTTCGTTGAGATGCTTGCGGGCATTCTCAAGGCGAGGGTCGTTGCACAGCAGGAGCGAGTAGTCGCTTATTTGCAGCACGCCTATGAGGTTGTCGAAGTGTGTGGAGTCGAGATTCTCCCATATCGTCTGGTCAACGAAGAAGAGCCGGGCGTCGCAGTGATTCACGAGGTGGTGAATGTTGTCGGGCTTGAACTCGTGCAGAATCGGCACCGGGATTGCGCCGAAAGTGAGAGCGCCAAACATGGCCACGGCCCACTGCGAGGAGTTTCGGCCACACAGGGCAATCTTGTCGCCGGGCTTCACGCCCACCTCCTTAAAGAGGATGTGGAGCTTGGCGATTTTACGAGCTATGTCCTTGTATTGGTAGCTCACGCCCTTGAAGTCGGTGAGCGCAAGCAGCTCCCAGTTTTGCCTTATAGAGGTCTCGATGTATTTGTTTATGTGAAGTCCCATTGTTTTCTATTCTAAATCGATGCAAAAGTAATGAAAAATTTTAGAAAACCGCACTATATATTGGAGAAAATGCGTTTTTTGTGGCCACATTACTTGTCGAAGGGGTAACGGCGCTTAGGATTGCGTGGGAACCAGCCCTTGCGCACCCGCTCCTGCTGCTCAAAGATTTCGAGAATCGACCACAGGCAGGAGAAGCCGGTGACCCCGAGCAGAGCCGACCACAGCACGCTCTCCACCACCACCGAGAGGGCTATGAAAGCGATGCCAAGCACCAGGAATGCCCACCAGCAGCGGGTGCCAAAGTAGTACTCGCCCTTTATCACTATGGGGTGAAACAGGCCTATTATCAAGAATGTGCTGAGGCCAATCACGAGGCCGAGCAGATTGTTGTCGCTGAGAAATTCCATAATCTTACTGAAAAGTGATAGTTTTTTTGTGAATAAAGTTAGTCGTTTTCCTTGCTGTGAGCCAAAGAAAGTGTGATAAAAAAACTAAAAATGGGTGATTTACACACTCTCTCACCGCTCTCTGTGCGGTTATTCGCACTTCGCCGGGGCAAGGGTGGTGGCATAAAGCTTCATGCCGCAATCGTGGCAAGTGCACTCCACGCGCAGCACCACCGAGCCGGTACCGCGCAGATAGAGGTCGCGCGGCAACTTGCTGCCGGCGGGCGTGAGCAGACAGGCTCCGAGCTGGCGGCGCAAGCAGTAGCGCGTGTGCATCACCGGGCGTTCCTCGCCGGGCGTGGGCTGCTTCACCTCCATTGCCGGCTCAATCGCCACCACGCCGTGGCTGCGGTAGAAGTCGGAGGCAAGGCGATTGGCCACATTGTCGGCGCTCACGAGATTCTGCGTGGGGAATGTGGCTCCACGGTCTTCGGCGCGGCGGTAGCCATAGCGGTAGGCGGCACGCTTGGCGCGGAGCAGAGCCTCAACGGCATCGCGGCGAAGCCGGGTGAGCAGCGACGAGGGAACGAAAAGGCCGTCGAGCGCATTGATGTGGCGGGCGCGGAAAATTGTGTTGCCCAGCTTAGAGAGCTCCAAGCACTGGCGTTGCGCCTGTGGAGTGCAGGCCGGCGCAAGATTTTCAATTGTGGCGCTCACCACAGCCTTCGTGCCGCCCACCTCGGCAAGCTCAAGGCTGAGATGAGCGTTGCGGTAGGCGAGAGTGGCGTCAATCTCTATGTAGCGCGTGGCGGTGTCGCGCTGCAGGGCATCCTCAAAATCTTTATCGAATGTGCGGTAGAGGCGCGTGCCACGCGGCAGCGACACACGTCCCAGCGGGAAAATGCGGTTGCCCTCCACCCTGTTGGCGCGGAAGCCGTAGTATTTGCCGTCGGGGCCAAAGTAGCTGAAGCCGTCGCCATTGGCAGCCCGGGCGTTGCCCTTCACTGCTATTGCCGCTCCACGCGCCTGCTCCACCACGCCAAACGTCTCGCCCAACGACTTGGGCGTATCAATCGATGCAATCTTCTCGCCGTCGGCAGTGGGGCGGCGTGAGTCGAAGAAATAATGGGTGAACGAGCGGTTGAAGCTCTTGCTCAGCCGAGGCTCAAAGGCCACCTCGCTCACGCCCTGCGATGCTCGCACGTAGCGCCCGCCGCCGGCAGCGATGGCGCTGTCGAGCACACGGCGGTAGTGAGCCACCACATTCTTCACATAGGCTGCGTCCTTGAGCCGGCCCTCAATTTTCAGCGACGACACACCGGCGGCGAGCATCGCCTCCACGCGGTCGCTCTGGTTGAAGTCGCGCAGCGAGAGCAAGTGCTTGTCGTGCACAAGCACATTGCCCCGGGCATCGGTGAGGTCGAATGGCAGGCGGCAAATCTGGGCGCACTCACCGCGGTTGGCGCTGCGGTCGCGCAGTAGCTGGCTCGCCTGGCAGCGGCCGCTGTAGCTCACGCACAGAGCGCCATGCACGAAGCACTCCACCGGCACCCTCACCGCCTCAACAATCGCGGCAATCTCGGCAGCCGAGAGCTCACGGGCAAGCACAAGCTGTGAGAAACCCACAGCCTCAAGAAAGCGGGCTTTCTCGGGCGTGCGAATGTCGCACTGCGTGCTTGCATGAAGCTCGATAGGCGGAATATCCATGCGCAGAATGCCCATATCCTGCACAATGAGCGCATCCACACCCACGCGGTAGAGCCCGGCAATCATTCGCTCCACATCGCGCAGCTCGCTGTCGTAGACGATAGTATTCACCGTGACATACACCCTCGCGCCAAACTGATGCGCAAAGTGCACCACGCGGGCAATATCATCGATGCTATTGCCGGCGGCAGCTCGAGCGCCAAAAGCCTGAGCGCCCATGTACACCGCATCGGCGCCATGTTTCACAGCCTCAATTGCAATATCGGCATTGCGGGCCGGAGCCAGCAGCTCAATGCGACGGGGAGCAGTAGATTTCATACCATGAAAAGAAATTCAGAATCAAAAAAAATTAGGAACAAGAATGTAGAGGTCGCCCCAGCCTATTGTATGCTGCGAATATCGTAGGGCGTGGCCTGATACACAAAATAGTTGAGCCAGTTGGTGAAAAGCAAATTGGCGTGGGAGCGCCAGCGCACTATGGGGCGCCTCGCAGGGTCATCGTCCTCATAGTAGTTTTCGGGCACATGAGGGTTCATGCCCTTCTCCAAGTCGCGGCGATACTCAAAGTCGAGCGTCATGGGCGAATACTCCGAGTGCCCCGTGATGTAGAATTCACGGCCGTTGCGCCCCATCACCATATATATGCCGCTCTCGTCGCTCTCGGCAATAATCTGTAGCTCCTGGTGCTTCTCGATGTCCTCGCGCTTGAGCGTGCTGAAGCGGCTGTGAGGCACATAAAACTCATCGTCGAAGCCTCTGAAAATAGGATTCTTGGGGTCGCTGATGTGATGCTTGAACACTCCCGAAATCTTGCGCCCGAGCACATATTTAGGAATGCCATAGCGGTAGTAAAGCCCTGCGAGCGAAGCCCAGCAAATGTAGAGCGTGGAGGTGACGTGGGTCTTGGCCCAGGCAAAGATGTCGCACAGCTCGTCCCAGTAGTCCACCTCCTCAAAGTCCACCTTCTCCACCGGAGCTCCTGTCACGATGAAGCCATCGTAGTTGTCGTGGCAAATGTCGGCAAACTTCTTGTAGAACATCTCGATATGCTCGCGCGGTGTGTTTTTGCACACATGGGCGTCGGGCTCTATGAGGTCGAGCTCTATCTGCAGTGGTGTGTTGGAGAGCAGCCTGAGCAGGTCGGTCTCGGTCATGATCTTCATGGGCATGAGGTTGAGAATGGCAATCTTCAGCGGACGTATGTCCTGCGATGAAGCCCTCTGCTCATCAATCACAAAAATATTCTCGTTCTTCAGGCTCTCAACCGCCGGAAGCGACACTGGTACTCTTACTGGCATATTATCAATCTTCGATTATTTTTTGGCGCTGCAAAATTAGCAAAAATCCCCCACCCCCAAAAGATATTTTATATTAAATATGGAAAATCCCGGCCCGCGACCCACGCAAAACGAATGGGGAGCAACGCCAAGCAAAGTGGCGGGACTCCCCATTCTTGTTATCATCTGCGTGGCGAGGCTTCACAGCCTTCACGTCAATCTACCGTTTATCTACGAAAACAGTGTGTTGATGTTTTTGTTGAAAAAGTTAGCGTTTTTGTTTGAAGCTCAAATAGTACGTTTTTTCCCGTATCTGCTTTATTGACCATCAATTCGCCCCAAAGTTTAATCCCCCATCCGCATTTTTAACCATCCTTAACCAAAAAGCACACCCGGCCTTTGCCCGATGTGCCACAATGACAGTTTTGTATACGATATTTTTGTATTCCTTTCGCCTATGCTGCGGTTGGGGTGGGCGAAATGTTTTGTGGTGTGGGGGATTTTCATTACCTTTGCGTGGTCTTTTCCCACCTCTACCGGGGAGAAGGTGTAATTTTTCTTAGCAGTGAAACATAAAAATTTAGGATATGAAATTTATCAGCTGGAACGTGAATGGCCTCAGGGCTGTGGTGGGTAAGAATTTCCGCGAGGTATTTGAGGAGCTTAATGCCGATTTCTTCTGCCTGCAGGAAACGAAGATGCAGGCCGGGCAGCTCGACCTGGCGTTTCCCGGCTACCAGTCGTTCTGGAACTATGCCGACAAGAAAGGCTACAGCGGCACCGCCATCTACACGCGCCACCAGCCTCTCGCCGTGACCTACGGAATTGGCATTGATGAGCACGACCACGAGGGGCGAGTGGTGACGCTCGAAATGGAGGATTTCTTCCTCGTGTGCGTCTATACGCCCAACAGCCAGGACGGCCTGCGCCGCCTCGACTACCGCATGCAGTGGGAGGACGACTTCCGCGCCTATCTGCTCGCGCTCGACTCGCGCAAGCCGGTGATTGTTTGTGGCGACCTCAACGTGGCGCACCAGGAAATCGACCTGAAGAACCCCAAGACCAACCGCATGAATGCCGGTTTCACCGATGAGGAACGCGGCCGCATGACTGCGCTGCTCGGCGCGGGTTTCATCGACACTTTCCGCCACCTGCACCCCACACAGGAAGGCATCTACTCGTGGTGGAGCTACCGATTCCGTGCCCGAGAGAAGAACGTGGGGTGGCGCATCGACTACTTCCTCGCCTCGGAGCGGCTCGCTCCCCGTGTGCGCGAGGCTAATATCCTCACCGAGATTACTGGCAGCGACCACTGCCCTGTGGAGCTGATTCTCGACTAAAACCGTGCTGTATCACTATGATTGAATTTATCAAAGGACAAATCGATGAGCTTGACCCCACCTATGCCGTGATTGAGACGCAAGGCGGCGTGGGCTACATGCTCAATATCACCCTCAATGCCTACACTCAATTGCAGGGCCTCAGGCAGGCCAAGCTCTATGTGCACGAGTCGATTCGCGAGGATGCCTATGTGCTCTTTGGCTTCATCGACCGACGCGAGCGAGAGCTGTTTCTGCACTTAGTGTCGGTGTCGGGCGTGGGACCCAGCACGGCGCGAATGATTCTGTCGTCGCTCACTCCGGCCGACCTCGAGAGTGCAATCACCGGCGGCAACGTGCGTGTGCTCAAGGCGGTGAAGGGAATTGGAGCCAAGACCGCCGAAAGAATAATTGTTGACCTCAAGGATAAAATAAAACCGGGTGCCGATACGTTATCTCTACATACGCCGGCCCAGACCGAAGTCTTCGAGGAGGCTCTGGCTGCCCTTGTGATGCTTGGCTTCACAAAGGCGCAATCGGAGAAAGCCCTCTCCAAGCTCTTCGCCGAGCAGCCCGGCCTTGCGGTGGAGCAAGCCATCAAGCAGGCCCTGAAGCTCATGTAGCAGCCGGCACTTTGATTGGAGCACTAACAACGTGAATTAATGAGCTTTAAGCAAAAAAGCAGAGCCAAAATATTATTTGCAGCACTGTGCGGAGCATTGATTTGCTCGGCATGGGGCTTTTTTGCTCTGGCTCAGTATAAGACTTCTACGCTCCTTCCGCCTCCTCCAATCCCCGACACCCGCAATCAGGAAAAGGCCGACTCGTCGGCCCTGCGCTATCCCATCCACAACACCGTGCCTGCCACCTACGAGGAGCTGCGCGAGGGCGAGCACGCCATGGACCTGAAGACTCCGCAGAACATCACCACCGAGGCCGAGTATGACTACGCCACGGGCTGCTATGTGATTCGCACCAAGCTGGGCGACAAGGAGATAACCACGCCATTCATGCTCTCGGCCGACGAATACAACAACATGGTGCTCACGCAGTCGATGCAGGAATACTACCGCCAGAAGAATGCCGAAACGGCGCAGGCCAAGAAGGACCCATTCAACTTCCTCGACATGAACTTCGCCCTCGGTCCGCTTGAGAAGGTGTTTGGCCCCGGCGGAGTGCAGCTAAAGACGCAAGGCTCGGTGCAGCTCAAGATGGGAATGAAATCCAACAAGACCGACAACCCTGCGCTCTCGGTCGACGCTCGCCGAAAGACCTACTTCGACTTCGACCAGAAGATACAGGCTACCATCAACGCATCGGTGGGCGACAAGATGAAGTTCAACATGACCTACAACACCGACGCCACCTTCGACTTCGACTCCAAGAACCTCAAGCTGCAATATGAGGGCAAGGAGGACGAAATCATCAAGCTCATTGAGGCCGGTAACGTGAGCATGACCACCGGATCGTCGCTCATTAAGGGTAGCACATCGCTCTTCGGCGTAAAGACCAAGATGCAATTTGGAAAGCTCACAGCCACCGCCTTAGTGTCGCAGCAAAACAGCGAAACGCAGACGGTGAACACCAAAGGCGGCGTGCAGACCACCTCATTCTCGGTCAACGCCGACAGCTACGACCAAAACCGGCACTTCTTCTTAGCTCAATACTTCTACGACTCCTACGATGAAAACACCAAGCGCCTGCCGCTGGTGACCTCGGGCATCGACATAACCCGAATCGAGGTGTGGATCACCAACAAGAAGAGCAACTACAATGAATCGCGCAACTTGGTGGCATTCATGGATATAGGCGAGAACACCCTTCTGGCTAATGCACACTGGGCCACCGACCCATCCTACAACAACCCCTCAAACAACTCCAACAACCTCCTCGAGGAAATAAAGCGCGACTACCCCGACGCTCGCGAAATCACCAAGGTGGCCACCGCACTGCAGCCCCTCGAAGCCTACGGAATAGAGGGCGGTCGCGACTATGAGAAAGTGGAGAGCGCACGCCTGCTCTCCTCGAGCGAATACACCCTGAACCGCTCACTGGGCTACATCTCGCTGAAGTCGGCCCTCGGCGCCGATGAGGTGCTCGCCGTGGCCTACCAGTACACCTACGGCGGACAGACCTACCAGGTGGGAGAGTTCTCGGGCGACATCACCTCCACCTCCCAGTCGCTCTATGTGAAGATGCTAAAGGGTGCCACCGTATCCCCCAAGCTGCCCAACTGGAAACTGATGATGAAGAACGTCTATTCACTCGGAGCCTATCAGGTGCAGAAGACCAACTTCAAGCTCAACATCAAGTATCTGAGCGACACCACCGGCACCGAAATCAACTATATCCCCGCCGGCGACATCAATGGCAAGCCGCTCATCCAGGTGATGAACCTCGACAATATCGACGCCAACAGCCAGTATAACCCCGATGGCCGCTTCGACTTCATCGAGGGCTACACCATCATTTCCTCGACCGGAAAGGTGATTTTCCCAGTTGTTGAGCCATTTGGCAGCCACTTGCGCAAGAAAATTGGCAACGACCAGCTTGCCGACAAATATGTGTATCAGGAACTCTACGACTCCACGCTCACCGCAGCCCGCCAGTTCCAGGACAAGAACAAATTTGTACTCACAGGTGAGTATCAGGCCTCATCGGGCTCGCAAATCAGGCTCAACGCCATGAACGTGCCTCGAGGCTCGGTGACCGTGACTGCCGGCGGCGTTACGCTCACCGAGAACAGCGACTACACCGTGGACTACAGCATGGGTATCGTCACCATCACCAACCAGAGCATCATCGATGCCGGAACGAGCGTGAGCGTGACCCTGGAGAACCAATCGACCTACAGCACCCAGCGCAAGACGCTCCTGGGCCTCGACCTCAACTATGCCTTCAGCAAGAACTTCAACCTGGGCGGAACTCTCATGCACTACTCCGAGAAGCCTCTCACCGAGAAGGTGGCAATAGGCAACGAGGTGGTGAGCAACACCATTTGGGGGCTGAACTTCGCCTACAAGACGCAATTCATGTGGCTCACCAACCTGTTCAACAAAATTCCCACCGTGAACGCCACGCAGCCCTCCACGCTGCAAATGCGCGGCGAGTTTGCCCAGCTTGTGCCTCACCAGCGTGCCACCGGCTCAAGCGCGGGAAGCTCCTATATCGACGACTTCGAATCGACGCAGACCGGCATCGACCTGCGCTCGCCCTACTCGTGGTTCCTCGCCTCAACGCCCTACGACACCGGCGCCGACGCACTCTTCCCCGAAGCCTCGCTCAACAACGACGTGCAGTATGGCAAAAACCGCGCACTCCTGGCCTGGAACTATATCGACCGCCTCTTCACCCAGCGAAACTCCTCGCTCGCACCGGGCTACATCAAGAACGACATGGAGCAGCTCTCCTACCCCTATGTGCGCGAGGTGACCTACGATGAGATTTTCCCCGACCGCGAGCTGAGCTACGGCGAGTCGTCGACAATACAGACGCTCAACCTCTCGTTCTACCCCAAGGAGCGCGGCCCCTACAACCTCGATGTGACGGGAATGGGCAGCGACGGCTTGCTGCTGAATCCCGAGAAGCGCTGGGGCGGAATCATGCGCAAGCTTGAGAACACCAACTTCGAGAACTCCAATATTGAGTACATTCAATTCTGGATGATGGACCCATTCCTCGATGATGAGCTCCCCAACCGCGACGGCGGCGACCTCTACTTCAATCTTGGTGAGGTGAGCGAGGACATTCTGAAGGACGGCTATAAATCCTATGAGAACGGCTTGCCTACCGACGGCAACGAGAGCTACCTCAAGGAAACGGCATGGGGACGGGTATCGACGCAGACGTCGCTCACCTATGCCTTCGACAACGCCAATGGCTCCCGACCCAAGCAGGACGTGGGGCTAAACGGACTCACCACCGCACAGGAGTTTGAGCACCCGAGCTATGCCGATTACCTCAGCGGGCTTCGCAACAAGCTCGACGCCACCACAATTGCCGCGATGGAGGACGACAAGTTCTCGCCCTTCAACGACCCCGCCGGCGACAACTACCACTTCTACCGCGGCTATGACTTCGACGAGAAGCGCCTCAACATCCTTGAGCGCTACAAGCACTACAATGGCACCGAGGGCAACTCCCTATCATCGCAGGAGGCGGGCGACAACATGTATCAGTCGGCACGCAGCGTGCCCGACGTGGAGGACATCAACCAGGACAACACGCTCAATGAATATGAGCGCTACTATCAGTATCGCATCTCAATACGACCCGAGGACCTTGAGGTGGGAAAGAACTATATCACCGACAAGCGCAGCATCATGAAGCGCATGCGCAATGGCAAGGATATGCCCGTGGTGTGGTATCAATTTAAGATTCCTTTGAAGGACTACGACAAGGTGGTGGGCAGCATCAGCGACTTCTCCACCATTCGCTTCATGCGCATGTTCATGACCGGCTTCCACGAGACCACACACCTGCGCTTCGCAACGCTCGAGCTCGTGCGCGGCGAGTGGCGCACCTACGACTACAACCTCAACCAGCGCGGCGACGCGCCGGCCGATGGCTCTCTCACCATCAATGCCGTGAACATTGAGGAGAACGCCGGCCGCACGCCGGTGAACTATGTGCTGCCTCCGGGCGTTACCCGAATCGTCGACCCCGGCCAGTCGCAGGTCACGCAGCTCAATGAGCAGTCGATGGCTCTTGAGGTGAAAGGTCTCCGCGCCGGTGATGCCCGTGCCGTGTACCGCAACACCAGCCTCGACCTGCGCATCTACAAGCGCCTCCAGATGCACGTGCACAACGAGGCACTTATCGACAATGCCACCGACCTGCGCAATGGCGACGTGTCGGTGTTCCTGCGCCTCGGAACCGATGTGAAGAACAACTACTATGAATATGAGGTGCCGCTCGAGGTGACTCCCGAGGGCAAGTACAGCACTTATAGCGAGAGCGACCGCGCCATTGTGTGGCCCTCCAACAACCGCATCGACTGCAACCTCGACGTATTTACCGGCGTGAAGAAGAACCGCAACGCCAACAAGATGGCGGGCGTGGAGGGGGTGTCCTACAACTTGCGCTACACTGAGTATGACCCCGAGCGGCCAAACAACCGGGTCACCGTGATTGGAAATCCCTCGCTGAGCGACGTGCGCGTGCTCATGATTGGCGTGCGCAACAACTCGGCGCACACCAAGGACTGCATAGTGTGGACTGATGAGCTGCGAGTGACCGACTTCGACGAGTCGGGCGGCTGGGCAGCCAAGGGCTCGCTCACGCTCAACATGAGCGACATCGCCACGCTCAACGTGGGCGGACACAAGGAGACTGTGGGATTTGGCTCGGTCGACCAGAGCCTCTCGCAGCGTCGCCTCGATGCCTACGACCAGTATAACGTGGCTGTGCAGGTGGATATGGGCCGATTCCTGCCCGAGAAAGCGAAACTCAAGGCTCCTATCTACTACTCGGTATCGAAGGAGAAGACTACGCCAAAGTATAATCCTCTCGACCAAGACGTGGAGCTGAAGGACGCTCTCGATGCCTGCGCCACAAAGCACCAGCGCGACTCCATCGAGTCGTTTGCCGTGACACGAAAGACGGTGGAGAGCTTCAGCGTGTCGGGGCTGAAATTCGACGTGCAGAGCAAGAACCCTATGCCTTGGGATCCCGCCAACTTCACCCTGAGCTACTCGTCGAACAAACAACGAAACACCGACCCCAACAACGAATTCGAGAACACCAGCGACTATCGCGGCAGCTTCCAGTATAACTACACCCCATATTTCAAGCCTTTCAAGCCTTTTAAGAGCCTGAAGGGGAAATCGAAGAACGCCAAGTTCCTAAAGGACTGGGAATTCAACTGGCTGCCACAGTCGCTCAACTTCAGCACCAACATGTCGCGCTACTACTATGAGCAGCGCGAGCGCAACACCACCGACGTGCAGGTGGAGCTGCCCATCTCGGTGAGCAAGAACTTCCTGTGGGACCGCCAGCTGGCCATCACTTGGAATTTCACCAAGTCGCTCAATTTCTCGTTCAACTCCAATACCACCGCCCACGTGGATGAGCCTATGGGCGCAGTCAACAAGAAGCTCTTCCCCGACCGCTACCGCGACTGGAAGGACTCGATATGGAAGAGCATTAAGAGCCTCGGCACGCCCTACAGCTACCGCCAGACTTTCGTGGGAAGCTACAAGGCTCCCTTCAACAAGATTGCATTCCTCGACTATATCACCGCATCGGTCACCTACAACTCCTCCTACAACTGGGAGCGCGGAACCGTGATCGACGACCTCAACTCGGGCAACTCGGTGTCGAACCAGGCTTCGTGGAACTTCGATGGTCGTCTCAACCTTGAGCAACTTTACAATAAGTCGAAGTATCTCAAGGAGGTGAACCAGCGTTTTGGCAACTCCTCGGCCTCTCGCCGCTCGGCAGTGAACAAGACGAAGAAATTTGAGCGCACCATCACGCTCACCCCCGACACCACAACCACCCTGCGCCACAATCTGCGCACAAAGAAGGTGAAAATCACCGCCCGTGCCACCGACGGAAAGCCATTCAAGCTCGAAAGCCGCATTGTGGACGACAACACCGTGGAAATCCTCAACAAGGGCAAGCGCAACGTGCGCATCACCGTGGTGGAGGCCAAGGAGGAGAAAAAGAGCTTCTGGTGGAACGCCGGCCAGTATGCCACGCGCCTTGCCATGTCGGTGCGCAGCATGAGCGTGCGCTACAAGACCACCAAGTCGCTATCGCTGCCACAGTTTATTCCCGAGATAGGCGACGTATTCGGCCAGTCAACGCACTACGACGTGCTTGCCCCGGGCCTCGACTTTGCATTCGGCTTCACCGACGAGAGCTACATTGAGAAAGCCAAAGACCGCGGCTGGCTGCTCTGCGACGAAACGCAGACGTCGCCCGCTCTCTTCTCGCGCACCTCCGAGTTTCACGCCGAGGCTGTGATTGAGCCTGTGCGCGGCCTGAAGATAACGCTCACCACCAACCGCACCGACAACCGCACCAACCGCATTCAGTTCATGTACGACGACATGACCTCCACCTATGGCGGCAGCTTCACCATGACGCACTGTGCCATTGCCACCGCCCTGCGCGGCTGCTCGGCAAGCAATGGCTACCAGAGTGGCACATTCGACAAGTTCCTTGAATATATCCCTCAGGTGGCCGACCGCGTGCAGGGACAATACATCGGCACAAGCTATCCTGCCGGCGGCTTTATGCGCGGCAATCCCCTTGCCGGCAAGCCATTCGACCCCGACAATGGCGGAGTGAACCAAATGGGAAGCGACGTGCTCATTCCGGCTTTCCTCGCCGCCTATACCGGGCAGAAGCCAGGCAAGGTGAACCTCAACCCATTCCCCGGCTTGGGAACCATGCGCCCCAACTGGCGCGTGAGCTACGACGGACTGGGCAAGATTGAGAAACTCAAGAAGTGGTTCAAGAGCATCACGCTCTCGCACGCCTACCAGTGCACCTACTCCGTGGGCTCGTTCTCAAGCTACAGCGACTGGATTGCCATTGGCGAGGGCCTGGGCTACAGCAAGAGTGAGCTTACTCAGAACCCCTACCCCACATCGCCCTACAACATCTCATCGGTGTCGCTCACCGAGAAGTTTGCTCCGCTCATAGGCCTATCGGCCACGATGAAGAACAATGTGACTTTCAATGCCGAATATCGCGACTCGCGCACGCTCACCCTCAACTCCTCGGCCGGACAGGTGGTGGAGGCGCTGAGCAAGTCGCTCGTGATTGGCGGTGGCTACAAGATAGCTAATTTCAATTCGTTCCTCAAGATTGGCGGTAAGCAACAAGGCGTGAACAACGACCTAACGCTCAACCTCGACTTCTCGCTCACAAACAGCAGCGCACTGATTCGCAAGATTGAGAGCAACCTCACCCAGGCCACCAGCGGCTCGCGCACGCTCTCAATCAATTTCACTGCCAACTACATCGTGAGCAAGCGAATCACCCTCGGAGCCTACTTCGACCACCAGGTGAACACGCCGCTTGTGTCGTCGTCGGCCTACCCGACAACCAACAGCAGCTACGGTCTTTCAATCAACCTGTCGCTCACAAAATGAGATACTGAAGCTACTACAAAGACATGAATTGTTGCAGTTCTTGCAAAAAAATTGTAACTTTGCGGTGTGCCCGTCGGGATTGCTGGCACTATAAATCAACACGGTTATGAGCAACACCTTGAAACTGCCTGTGGGCATA
>CAMGFF010000005.1 GCA_946055125.1 uncultured Prevotellaceae bacterium
ACAATCACTTGTGTCATCGCCTGATTGTGAGGCGGTAACGCGGACGCACCGGGGTACGTCCCTACATGAGAATTACATCAAACCGAATTTTGACACACCCTCGGAGAGAGGGTGGGGGAGGTTAGCCGAAGAAGAAGTAGGCTACGAGGATTGCCGACAGGGAGCCCACCACGTCGGCCAGCAGGGCGTAGGGCACGGCGTAGCGCGTCTTTTTCACGCCCACGCTGCCAAAGTACACGGCGAGGATATAGAAGGTGGTGTCGGTGCTGCCCTGGAGGCATGCTGCCACGCGCGACACGAAAGCGTCGGGCCCATAGGTGTTCATCACATCCACCATCATTCCGCGCGAGCCGCTGCCGCTAAGCGGTTTCATGAGGGCCGTGGGCAGGGCTCCCACCCACTCGGCATCGATGCCTATGGCCGACACGCCGGCCGAAATCCAGTCGGTAAACACTCCCATAGCTCCCGAGGCCCGGAACATGCCTATTGCCACCAGCACCGCCACGAGGTAGGGGATAATCATCACGGCCGTCTTGAAGCCGTCTTTCGCGCCCTCGATGAATGCGTCGTAGACATTCACGCGGCGGCGCACACCGGCGGCGAGGAAGCCTATTATGAGCGCGAATAGCATGAAATTGGCGGCAAAGCCCGAGTACTCGGCCACCTTGTCCTCGGGGAGGGTGGAGAGGTAGCCAATCACGCTGCCAATGAAGAGGGTGAGGCCGCCAATCCACGATATTATCACGCGGTCGAGCAGGTTGATGCGCTGCTTGAGGCACAGCGCGATAATGCCCACGAGCGTGGCGAGGAAAGTGGCTATCATGATGGGGATAAACACATCGGTGGGGTTGGCGGCGCCGCACTGCGAGCGATACATCATCACGCCAATGGGAATGAGGCACAGCCCCGAGGCATTGAGAACCAGGAACATGAGCATCGCATCGGTGGCGGTGTCCTTCTTGTCGTTGAGCGACTGTAGCTCCTGCATCGCTTTCAGTCCCAGCGGAGTGGCGGCATTGTCGAGCCCCAGCATATTGGCCGACACATTCATGAAAATCGACCCCATGGCAGGATGCCCCTTGGGAATGCCCGGGAACAGGCGCGAGAAGAGCGGGCTGATGAGCCGCCCGAAGAACTGAATCACGCCACCGCGCTCACCAATCTTCATCAGTCCCATCCACAGCGAGAGAATGCCCGTGAGGCCTATCGAAATCTTAAACGCCTGTTCGGCCGAGGAGAACGAGGCCTCCATAATCTGCGACCATATTGCAATGTTGCCATTGAAGACCGTTTCGCCCAGCGCAACCAGGAAAGCAACAGCAAAGAAAGTAATCCAAATGTAGTTAAGTGCCATAAATCATCGTTTCAGGTTGCAAAGGTAGGCAGAATCCGCGAGATTTCACACCGGCAGGATAAATAATTTTTCTTTAGGAGGAAGCGGGAATTGCCCTACCGGTAGCCACGCTCCGTGGAAATCCCACTTTTTCGGTGGGCTCTCCACGGAGCGTGGCCGCCGTGAGTGAGTGCCGGTTATCCGCACTCGCAGGCGTGATTTTGTGCCGGGGGTTAGCGGCCGGGAGGGGGACCCATGGGTGGGCGGCCTCCGCCGAATCGGCCTCCGCGGCCCATGAACTCATTGTCGACCTTGGGGTTGTTCTTCTGTCCGCCAAAGGTGGTGAACTTGTAGGTGAAAGAGAACATCACATAGCGCGAGAGTGTGTTGTACTCCATGTCGCGGATATAGTTGGCCGTCACGCTGCGGCTTATGCTCTGTCGCTGGCCCAGGATGTCGAACACCTTGGCTGTGATTGTGGCCTGCTTGTCGCGGAGGAACTGGTAGCTGAGCGAGGCGTTCCACAGCCACTGGGTGCTGTTGTAGCCGTCGGTGTAGCCGGTTGAGGAGCTGTAGTTCACGTCGGTGGCGATGACGAAGCCCAGTGGGGCGTAGTAGGTGCCGTTAAAGCGGCCGCCATAGGTGTGGATGGTGCGGTTGGCCGAGGTCTGGGTGCTGTTGCCGGTGGTCTGCAAGTTGTAGGTGGGTCGCAGCTCCAGCTCAAGGAAGTCGGGGCGGAAAGAGATTCCCGGGGCTATGTGCCACGAGAGTGTTCCGCTGCGGTTGAAAGATTCGTTGTTGTAGCCCACGGTGCTCGAGTAGCTGAGGCGCGTCATAGTGGAGTAGTACCAGCTCTTGCGCTTGAATGGGAAGCTGAACATGCACATGCCGAAAGCGTTCCACACACCGTCGACGTTCTCATAGGTGGTAGTCTGTCCGCCGGTAGTCTGGTCGTAGGTCACCTTCGAGATGATGCTGTTGAGCGAGTACTGTCCGCCAATCATAGCCATGATGCTTCGCTGAGCCTCCTGGTTGAAGTCGTTGAATCGCAGGTTCACATTCTGGGTGAATGTGGATTTCAGGTCGGGATTACCGATAACCACGCGCAGGGGGTTCGACACGTCGGCCACAGGCTGCAACTGGGCAACCGAGGGCTCGTTGTAGCGCGAGCGGTAGTCGAAGGCAAGGTTGCGCGTCTTGGAGAACTTCATGCGAATGCGGGCGTAGGGCGAGACGTACCAGGTCCAGCGCTCGGGCACGTTGCGTGCGGGGTCGAGGAGGTCGTTGCTGCGCATCATCGAGGAGTTGAGCTGCAGGCCGGCATCGAGGTTGTACTCCTTGCGCACCTGCTTGAAGCCGAGCTGGAAGCTCTGTGTGAACAAGTCGTTGCGCATGGAGCTGCTCAGCTGCTCATTGAAGTCGGCTCCTTGAAGCTCACTCTCGAGCACGTCGGCGAGCAGGCGGTAGTCGAGCAGCACGAGTGGCGAATACTTTGTGGCGATGGCTCGGCAGAAAGTGGCGTCGGCCAGCGCGGCATCGAGCAGGGGAGAGCTGCTGCGGGGCGCGGGCATGGGGAGGGAGCCGCCGTCGGAGGCCACGTCATACACAAACTTGTCGGCGTTGTTGAATTTATAGTTGCCGCGGTAGGCGGCGGTGATGAAGCGGGCGTTCTTCACGTCGCCGAGTGGCTCGGTCCAGGTGAGTCGCCAGTGAATGGTGTTGCTCCAGCGGTGGTTGTTGTAGATTTGGTTGATGTCGTCGTCGTCGGTGCCCTCGTCGGTGAATGTGTTGCGGGTGAGGGTGGAGCCATCCTCGTGCACGTTGCTGAAGTTGTAGCGGAGCTGTGCGCTGTAGCTGCGGCCCGGGTGGCTGCTGAACTTGTGGTTATACACCAGTTGGCCGCCAAACTCATAGCTCTTCCCATCGTTAACATAGGAGCTTATGCTCTTCGACTGGAGCTCGTGGGCGGCGTTGCGCATCATGGAGCTGTCGGTCTTCCACGAGTCGCTGAAGTTGAGCGAGAAATTGGGGCGGAACTCCAGGGTGTTGAATGAGTCAACCTCCCACTTGAGGCGGAAGTCGCCGCGAATGTTGTGTCCCTTGTCGCGCGAGGTGGAGTAGGAGTCGTTGTAGGTGTTTCCCTCATCGAGGAGATACTGGTAGCTGCTCTTGTTGCGGCTGTCCTGGTCGGTGTGGGAGTAGAGCAGCGAGCCGCCGGCGCGGAATTTCTCATCATTGCCCACATTGAAGTTGAAGCCCGCGCTCTGTGTGGTGTTGATGCCATTGCTTCCGCCAAAGCGGCTGAATCGTGAAGAGCCGCCGTCGGTGAATGCCGGCTCATTGGTGTTGTTGGCGCCGCCGAGGATGGTGAATTGGTTGCCGTCGCGGAAGTGGTTCACGATGAGGCTGCCCGAGTAGCGGTCGTCGGAGCCATATCCGCCGGTCACCGAGCCAAACCAGCCATTGTTCATGCCCTTCTTCACCGTGAGGTTGATCACCGTTTCCTCCTCGCCATCGTCAACCCCGGTGAGGCGGGCGAGGTCGCTCTTGCGGTCGACAACCTGGAGCTTGTCGACCATTTCCACGGGGATATTCTTAGAGGCCACTTTGGGGTCGTCGGCAAAGAACTCCTTGCCGTCGATGAGGATTTTCGTCACTTCCTTTCCCTGGGCTGTGATTTTGCCGTCACTGCCCACCTCCACGCCCGGGAGGCGCTTGAGCAGGTCTTCGACCACGGCGTTGGGCTGGGTCTTGTAGGAGTCGGCGTTATATTCCACCGTGTCCTCCTTCACGGTTATCTCGGTCTTCACGCCCACCACGGTGGCCTCGCGGAGCATGATAGAGCTTTCACTAAGTTCGATGACACCGAGCCGCACATCGGCCTGTCCCACAGTCACCGGCTTGGTGAGAGTGGCATAGCCTATGTAGCTCACCGAGAGCACATACTTGCCCTCGCGCACGCCGGTGAGCCTGAAGCGTCCCTCGGCGTCGGCAGCCGCACCCGCCACATAGGTGCTGTCCTTCGATGCTTTCACGAGCCGAACGGTGGCCTCGGCGAGAGGCGACTTGTCGGCAGCATCCACAATGCGTCCTCTGACGTCGGCAGCCAGAGCCTGCATTCCGGCAAAGCCCAGCACCGCCGCCACGAGCAATAACAACAATCTTTTCATTATCTACCTATTAAGTTCGTTTTTTGAAGTGCAAAAGTACAATATTTTCCCGACTTAGCCCTTGGGGAAGTCGAATAATTGATGCACAAAACACCCGAAAGTTAAATCTTAACTACCGATTAATTTAATATTAACAAGATTTAACCAGCACTGCCTCTTCTCCTCCATTGTGAGAGCACTAAAAAAATGCTGTGCACCGGCGTGAGCATGAGCACAGCAATGACGATGCGGTGAGTCCCGCCTCCTCACCGGGAGGAAGAGCGCATTAGCGGGCGAGAATCCAGGAGGAGATGTCGGTGAGCACACTCGGGGCTATGGTTTGGTCTATAGCGCCATAGTTGAGGCCGGCCTGTGCGCTCTCACAGGGCTGGAAAAGGTGGTTGAGGCCGGGATACTCCTTGGTGGTGACGCGCTTCTTGCCACACAGCTCAGTGATGCGGGCGAGGCAGGCGCGGGCATCAACCTGCACATCGAGCGAGCCGCCAAGGGCAAGAATGGGGCATCGCAGGGCACGCAGGGCGGCAGTGGGGTCGGTCTTCACAAACTCAACGTACCACGGCGTGCAGGCGGCGGCAATCTGCCGCTCCACCTCGTGGCGCTGTGCTGCCGGCACGCTGTCGGCCCTGAGAATGTGCCGCAGCTCGCCGCGCAGGGCCTCGGCGCTTGTGCTGCGCTCAATGGCGGCAAACATATCCACCACTTGCTGCCGTGCGGCAGTGGGCAAGGCAGTGCCGGTGGCTGCCTCATATATCATCTCATTCTGGCGTGTCAATATCTCGCTGCCTTTCATCGTGGGTGCCGCAAGAGCCACCACAAATGCCACCCGCTTGTCGGCCGAGGCATTGAGGAAGGCAATGGTCCCGCCCTCGCTGTGGCCAAGGTAGCCCATGCGCTTCTTGTCGATGCCGGGACGGGTGGCGAGGTAGTCGAGCGCGGCACGGGCGTCGGTGGCGAGAGCCGTGGTGGTGGCGGTGGCAAACTTGCCGCCCGAGCTACCTGTGCCCCGGTCGTCGTAGCGCAGCACGGCGATGCCACAGCGCGTGAGGTGGTCGGCAATCACTGCAAAGGGGCAGTGCCCCATTATCTCCTCATCGCGGTTCTGCGGGCCGCTGCCGGTAATCATCACCACTGCCGGCACATTGCGTGCCTCTTTGGGCATGGTGAGGGTGCCGGCAAGAGTGATGCCGGCGGCGGGATTGGCAAAGCGCACCTCGCTCACCTCGTAGGGGAAGGGCGGCTGCGGAGTCTGCTCGCGCGCGGCACGCTTGGGTGGCTCAGCCACGCGGCGCAGGGTGAGCGGCAACTTGGCTGCCCCTTGTGTGAAAGTACCCACAATGCTGTCGGCCTGCACAGTGCCGCTATAAGAGGCACCTATCCTCCTCACGCTCACCTCCACGAGCCCGTCGGCAAATGTGGCCTTGTCGCACGCAATGCCGTAGGCGTTCTGGTCGGGGCTGTCGAGGGTGGCGGCAAGAGCTCCGCTCTCGTCGGTGGTGAAATTGAGGTTGAGCCTAAGTGATGCACCGGGCAACATAAGAGTGCCGGCCCATTGCCCGGAAATCCGGGCCGAAGCCACAGCAACTGCTGCGGTGGCAAGCAAGGTGAGAATGGCGCGTTTCATTATCGAAATGTTTACTAAGATAAAATCATTTGCAAATATAAACTAAAAAACTCTATTCAACAAGCGAGAAGAGGCAGCGTGCCGTTAAAAATACGGTGTCGGTGAGTGGCGATTGCAAATAATTTATTAATTTTGCAGCCGAAAAAGTGACACATTGGCATTGCGCCACGCGGCGTTGCCTATGTGTTGTTGCACTCGTAGCACTCGTGCTGGGCGACTGGTTCGGCGGGGTGGGTGGGGTGCTCGCAGCCCTCGGTATGCCACCGGCATCCTTTGCACCCTCATCTCGGCAGCATGGTTCATCCTGTGGTACCGCCGCGAGCAGCACCACCGCAGAGCAATATCCTATCAAAGCTAACTTATGGATACAAGGGAGAAGACACTCATTGTGATTGCAGGGCCCACCGGGGTGGGGAAGACCGCCACGGCCATTGAGCTTGCCGAGGCCCTCGGTGCCGAGATCATCTCGGCCGACTCGCGGCAGGTGTTCCGCGAGATTCCCATTGGCACCGCCGCGCCCACTGCCGCCGAGCAGGCCCGTGTGCGCCATCACTTCGTGGGGCACAAGAGTATCACGGAATACTACAGCGCGGCCGAGTTTGAGGCCGACGTGCTGCGGCTGCTGCCCACCCTCTTCGCCACGAGCGACTATGCCGTGATGTGTGGGGGCTCGATGCTCTATGTCGATGCCGTGTGCAAGGGTATCGACCTGATGCCCACCATAAGCCCCGAGGTGCGCGACAAGGTGCTGCGCCAGTATGGCGAGTGCGGCATTGAGTGCATCATTGCCCAGCTTGAGCTGCTCGACCCCGATTATCTGCGCATCGTCGACCTGAAGAATGAGAAGCGGCTGCTCCACGCCCTGGAGATATGCCTCCAGGCCGGAGTGCCCTACACCTCGCTGCGCACCGGACAGGTGAAGCCACGGCCCTTCAGGATAGTGAAATACGGGCTCGACATGGAGCGCGCCCAGCTCTTCGACCGCATCAACCGCCGCGTGGATGCCATGATTGAGGCCGGCCTGGTGGAGGAGGCGCGAAGCACCTATGAGCTGCGGCACCTCAACTCGCTCAACACCGTGGGATTCAAGGAAATGCACGCCTGGATGAGCGGCGAGATGGACTTTGTCACTGCACGTGAGCGCATCAAGAAAAACACGCGCGTGTATGCCAAGCGGCAGCTCACCTGGTACCGCAAGGATCCCACAATGACCTGGCTGCACCCCACATGCGCCCTGCCCGCCATCCTCGGCAGCCTGTGAGCCACACTACACAAACAGATCGTCAATCACAATCTCATTCTGAACAATACCCGAGTGCATTCCCGGCAAAACGCCCCATGGAGTAATCATGGTGAGAGCCAGCGACTTGGTGGTGTGCGTCTCGGCGCGGAACACCGCCATCTTAGCCCGCAGTTTCATCTCATAGTCCTTGGTGACAGAGTAGGGCGTTGATGAGAATTTTATCTCACACACATTGATGATGCGGTCGATGCGGTCGATAAGCAAGTCAATCTGTGCACCCTGACGACCGGCATCGCCCTGCGTGCGCCAGGCACACGACTTGGTGGATATGCCACTTATCCCAAGTTTATGCTTGATCATGGGTAGGTGGAGGAGGCAAATCGTCTCGAAACTGAATCCCTGCCACGCCACCACAGCCCTCGAATTGATGTTGTTGCTCCAGAAGTGCGGGTCCTTGCTGCGGTTTTCATTGACAAACTTGAAATAAAATAGCAAATAAGGGTCGCTGATACGGTAGATGGCATTACGCACCGAAGAGTTGTACTTGGAATACACCTCAATGAAGTCGCATCGCTCAAGATTCTCGAGAATGGCGCTTAGAGCGCCGCCTGAGAAGTTGGTGGCAGACACAATCTCCGATCGCAGCAAACCCTCGCGACGGCTGGAAAGGGCTCGAGTCACGGCAATATATTTCTCGGCATTGGGAAACATCGCATTCAGCATCTGCTCAAATTCATCGCAAAGCGGCGCGTTCTTGGCGAAAAACAGCCTGTCGATATTCTGAGCCAGACTCTCTTGTGGGTTGAGCAGGTTGAGGTAATAAGGCACTCCGCCCAGGGCCATGTAGCACTGTGCTATGGAGTAGCGGTCCCAGTGGCAGCCATTGGCGTGGAGCAGTGCCTCACACTCACCAAGGGTGAATGGGCGCAGGTAGATTTGCGCGGTGATGCGGTTGTGAAGACCTCCCGGGTTTTTCACCAGTTTGTTGACCATCCACGATGTGGCCGAGCCACAGGCAATGAACATGATGTCGTTGCGCTGCGCCGCCCAGGCGTTCCAGAAGTATTCAAGAGCCTCCACAAACTTGCTCCGAGGGGTGTCGATCCACGGCATCTCATCGAAGAATATAACCTTGCGCTCATTGCGCGGCTTCGAGTCGATAAGGAAGCGAAGCTGCGTGAAAGCATCCTCCCACGACGACAGCACCGGCACAAAAACCGACCCCATGGCCTCGGCAAGCTGTGTGCCGAAGCGCCGCAGCTGCAACGAGGGTGGCTGGTTTCGCGAACCGACGAATGAGAATGTGAATCTGTCGCCCAGCAATTGATTCACCAAAAACGTCTTGCCCACGCGGCGACGGCCAAAAATGATGACAAACTCCGGTCTGCCCGAAGCGTAGAGCCGCTCTATCTGCGCAATTTCATTTTTTCGTGCTATAATCTTCATTGCCACTTGATTATAATCATTATTCGAGCGCAAATATAGTAAAAAAAACGAGATATGGCAACTTTTCTGCCGATAAAAGTTGCCATATCTATGTTTTTTATCTACTTATGGCAGCTTTTATCAGTAGAAAAGTTGCCATATCTCTGTCTCTTGTCCACTTTAGTTGGGGGCATACTCAATTGTGGCACGATGCCATGCGGGTGTGGTTATGGGCGGTAGTGACACTGCCTCTGCGGGTCACTTCACGCCCAGGTCGTGCATGGTGCGGGGCTCGGGGGTGCGAGGCAGTGGCTTGTAGTCCTTCAGCTCCTCGAGGATTACCTCGATGGCCTTGTTGAGCTGCTCGTCGATACCGGCTTGCTCCTTGATTGGGTCGTTGTCGATGAGGATATCGGGGTCCACGCCGTGGTTCTCCACAATCCACTTGCCGGTGGCGGCGTCGTAGTTGGTGAAGAATGGGATGCGGATGTCGGTTCCGTCGATGTAGGGCAGCGACGAGGTTATGCCCACGATACCTCCCCATGAGCGAGTGCCAATCACCTTGCCCAGCTTCACGGCCTTGAAGCTCCAGGGGAACAGGTCGCCGTCGCTGGCCGAGTACTTGCTCACGAGGAGCACCTTGGGCCCATAGGCTGTGCCTTCGGGAATCAGTCCGTTCTGCTTCGAGTTGCGGTACATGGTCATGCGGTAGGGCTTGCGCATAAGTCGCTCAAGGAGCATTGGCGACACATTGCCGCCGCCATTGCCGCGGTCGTCGATGATAAGAGCCTCCTTGTCGAGCTGCGGATAGTAGTAGCGGCAGAACTCATTCAGTCCCTCCGGTCCCATGTCGGGCACATAGATGTAGCCCACACGGCCATTCGTGGCCTTCTCCACGGTGGCGATATTCTTCTGCACCCACTCGTAGTGATAGAGCGGATACTCGTCGGCAATGGGCTGAACCACGATGTTGCGTGCTCCGGTGGCGCTTGGGGAGGAGTTGATGGTGAGCTCGGTGGGCACGCCGGCCTTGCCCTCAAGCAGGGCATAGATGTTCTTCACCTCGGTGGCAGGCACGCCGTCCACGGCAATGATAAAGTCGCCCTCCTTCACGTTGAGGCCAATCTCGGCCAGCGGCGACTGTAGCTCGGGGCTATAGGGAGCGCCCTTGAGGATATGGTCGATGCGGAAGAAGCCACTCTCGTGAGCGCTGATCTCGGCGCCGAGCATACCCATAGTCACCACATCTATACCCTTGAAGTCGCCCGGGTCCACATAGGCGTGGCCGCAGGCAAGTTCGCCAATTAGTCCGCCAATCACATAGCTCAGGTCCTGGCGGCACTTCACATAGGGCAACAGGGCGGCATACTTGTCGTGCATCTTCTTCCAGTCGACGCCGTGCATATTCTCGAGGTAGAAGCCATCGCGGTAGGCACGCCATGCCTCATCGAAGATTTGCGCCCACTCCTCGGAGTAGTTGATGCTCACGTTGAGGTTATCAAGACACACCGGCTTGTCGGTCGAAGCCTTGTCGGCGGGGAAATCCATCACATAGAAATTGCGGCCGGCGGCAAGCCAGGCAGCCTTCTTGCCATTGGCAGCCACCAAGAGGCGGCCCGAGCCGAATGGCTCGCTCTTCTGCTTCTCGAAGTCGAACACCGACACCGCCATGCCATTGCCATACCACAGCTTCTTGCCGTTGCAATAGAAGTTGCCATAGTTTCCGCTTGCGAGGGGCAGCTTGATGATGCGGTCGCCAATTCCCTCGGGGTCGATAGCGGTGGCGTTCACATCGGCAGCCTTGGTCGCCTTCTTGTCGGCCTTCTTCTTGTCGGCTTTCTTAGGCTCATCGGCCTTGGGAGCCTCCACGGTCACCTTGTCGTCCTTTTCGAGGAAAGGCGAGGGAGTGTTCTTGGAGAGCAGTGCCACATACACGCCCTCCATGTCGGTGTAGGCGTGGTTCCACTCGGTGTAGCTATAGATGGGGTTGAAGTCGCGGGCCGAGGCAAAGATGAGGTACTTGCCGTCGGTACTGAAGGCCGGTGTCGAGGAGTCGTACCAGTCCTCGGTGACGGCATACTGTTTGCCGGCGCTGAGGTCGTAGAGATACACCACATTCATGTTGTTGCGGGCGGGGCGAGTGTAGGTGATCCAGCGGCTGTCGGGCGAGAAATTCACGCCATAGAATCGGCTGATGGAGTCCTCGGCGATGAGCTGCTTGCGTGCGGTGGCCACATCGAGGCTGTAGAGGCGGTTCTTGCGGTCGCCATACACGATGGTCTTGCCGTCGGGGCTCAGCTCATAGAAGTGGATATAAGTGTCGTTGCCGGTGGTGAGCTGCCTGGCTGCCGAGCCATCGGCGGCATTGCGAGTCCACAGCTCGGTCTCGCCCGAGGCGTCGCTCACATAGAAGATGCTCTTGCCGTCGGCGCTCCACTCGGGCAGGCGGTCGTGCACTCCGGCGGTGCGGGTGAGGTTGCGCGTCACGCCCTTATCGCCCGGCACATTGAAGATGTCGCCGCGAGCACCAAAGAGAAGGCGGCTGCCGTCGGGCGCGAAGGCCCACGAATTGATGAAGTTCTTCACATTGCGAATTTCGGCGCGGGCGGCGTTGCCCTCGTCGCTCATCTCGATGTGAATCTTGGTGGATTTGCGCGTTGCGGGGTCGAATTTATAGATATAGCCACCATTCTCGAATACGATGATGCGGCCGTCGGTGCTGGGGAATTTCACGTCGTAGTCGGTGAAATCGGTCACCTTCGAGGTGGCTTTAGTCACGGTGTTGTAGCAGAAGAGGTTCATGGTGTTGTCGCGGTCGCTGGCGAAGAAAATCTCATTGCCAATCCACATGGGGAATATGTCCTGAGCCACATTGTTGGTCACATTGTCCACGCGGCCGGCCTCGGGGTCGTAGACCCATATGTCGTCGGCCATGCCGCCCTTGTAGTATTTCCAAGTGCGGAACTCGCGGAACACGCGGTTGTAGGCGAGTTTCTTGCCGTCGGGCGAGTAGGAGCAGAATCCGCCCTCGGGCAGAGGCACCTGCTGCGACATTCCGCCCTCGGGGGCAATGGTGTAGAGTCGGCCGTCGAAGCCTGAGCTGATGCGGTTGCGATACACTATGCTGCGGCCGTCGGGGCTCCAGCACATCACCACATTGTTGGGACCCATGCGGTCGGCAAGGTTGTCGCGGGCATTGGTGGCGGTGTAGGTGAGGCGGGTGGGGGAGCCGCCGCCGGCGGGCATGAGATACACCTCGGTGCTGCCGTCGTACTGGCCCGTGAAGGCAAGCTGCTTGCCGTCGGGCGAAAAGCGTGCAAACATCTCATAGCCCTCATGCGAAGTGAGGTGGCGGGCCTCACCGCCATTGATTGAAACCGAATAGAGGTCGCCTGCATAGGAGAACACCACCTCGCTGCCATTGGTGGCAGGGAAGCGCAGCAAGCGGCCTTCGTAGGCGCTCACCGGCAACACCGCGCCGGCAGCCACGAGTGAAAGAATAAGAGTTTTTGCGTTCATATTGCTTATGTAACTTGGTTGTTATTGAATTTTCCCGGTGAAAAACAGCAGCAAAATTACAAATTTCCAAAGACAATATCGCCATGAAACCACAAAAAGTTTTCCCGAAGCCACCGTCACGGTGCGGCCATGGGGTGGGGGAGAATGTCCGTTTTTTACAAGTGCCTTGGTGCGCCTTTTTCTACCTTTGCAGCAATTTTATTGCCGGAACGTGCAACTTAATCGAGGAACGGTGCATCAAAAGTGCGTAACAGCCTCGCCACAGCAGGTGGGCAAGAATAAATATTAAAAAATAACAAACAATTATATCCCTATGAAACGATTTATGATTATCGCCACCATGGCCTTGGCCGCAGTGGCAGCAAATGCACAGAATGGCTCGGCCGAACTCGACTCAATCGCGCTCGACTCAATACTCAGCATCGTGGAGCTGAAGGAGATTGTGGTGAAGGGGCAGCTGCCCAACACACGCCTCAAGGGCAATGCAATGGTCACCAAGGTGAGCGGCTCGGTGCTCGAGAAGGCGGGCACGGCACACGACGTGCTCCGCAAGGTGCCGGGAATGATAAAGAAGGGCGATAACCTGGAGGTGATAGGCCGCGGCACGCCAATCTACTATGTGAACGGCCGCCGCGTGCACGACACCGATGAGCTGAAGCGCATAATGAGCGATGAGATTGCCGATGTGGAGGTGATTGCCAATCCCGGCGCTATGTATGACGCCTCGGTGAGCGCCGTGGTGCGCATAAAGACCGTGCGCCGCCAGGGCGACGGATTCAGCTTCAACACTTTTGCCAAGAGCGAGCAGAGCCTCCGCACCGGCAAGAACGACCCCGAGGCGCAAGTCAACCTCAACTACCGCACCGGCGGCTGGGACTTCTTCGCCTCGGTGAAGGAGTGGGAATACCGCACCAACCAGTGGAGCGACCTGGGGCAGGTCACCACCCACCCCGCCACCGGCGAGGAGCTCTTCCGCTATGAGGGCTCGCTCATGAACGCCTGGCGAGGCATTGGCACTCACCTCACCGGTGGCCTCAACTGGCAGGTCAACGACCGCCACTCGCTCGGCGCAAAGGTGGACTATGCAATAAGCACCGACGCCGACACACGCGAGCGGCTCGACATGGACAAGTGGGACCGCGGCTCACTTGTGGAAACCGTGAACAGCGAGGGCAAGAAGTGGAGCGAGAACCCACACAATGTGCTCGTTAACGCCTACTACAACGGCACTGTGGGTCGCCTGAACATCGACTTCAACACCGATATGTTCTTCTCAAGCGACAATGAGCACCAGAACATGGCCGAAACCGCCACCACCACCGACCGCGAGGTGCGTGCCATTGCCACCTCGAGCAACGACATGGTGGCCACAAAGCTCGTGCTGTCATACCCCCTGTGGCGCGGACAGCTCCAGGCCGGCACCGAGGAAACCTTTGTGACACGCCGCAACAACAACGAAATCACCGGGACCTCAATCCCCAATTCGAGCTCGCGCGTGAGCGACAAAGTGTATGCCGGCTTCGTGCAATATGGCTTCGCCCTCGACCCGAACACCAGCCTCAGCGTGGGAGTGCGCTATGAGCACGCCTACTTCGACTACAAGGAGCTGCTCAACCCCGAGGCCAGCCTGAGCCGCAGCTTCAACAACGTGTTCCCCTCGGCTTCTTTCTCCACGATGATAGGCAAGGTGCGTGCCTCACTGAGCTACGCCAGCTACACCACACGCCCGCAATTCTGGCAACTGAGCAACGCCATCAGCTACCACAACCGCTATGTGTTTCAGCAAGGCAACGCCACGCTGAAGCCCTCCACGCAGCACAATGTGTCGCTCACTACAATGTGGGGAATGCTAACCTTCGGGGCCAACTACTCCTGCACCAAGGACCTGGCGTGCAGCTGGAGTGAGCAATATGACAACGATGGAAACATTCGCATCACCTTCCGCAACATCGACAAGCCGCAGCACCAGCTCAACATCTTTGCCGTGGCAAGCCGCACCTGGGGCTGCTACTCGCCCACCTGGACCGCGGCAATGGTGAAGCAGTGGCTCACGCTCGACTTCGACAACGGCCGCCGCTCTTTCGGCAAGCCCATGTGGGTGTGCAACCTCAACAACGCTTTCCGCCTCCCGCACCGCTGGCAGCTCGAAGTCAACTCGGAGTTCCACAGCAAGGCCCACTACACCAACGTGGAGCTCGTGAACAACTACTGGTCGCTCGAAACCGCCGTGCAGAAGTCGTTCCTGAAAAACGACGCGCTCACCCTGCGCCTCGCATGGCAGGATATGCTCCGCAAGGGAAACAACAACGTGCGCATCGACTATGGCAGCTACAGCATACACCAGACCAACACCATGGACTTCAACCGCGTGATTCTCACCGTGCGCTACAACTTCAACACCGCCCGAAGCAAATACAAGGGCACCGGCGCCGGCAAGGACGCACGCAACCGCATAGGCTCGGCCGCCAAATAACCGATACACACACAAGCACGCATTGAAACCTTAGTCGTGGCAACTATTATCTCGTTATATTAATTTCACTCACAAAAAAGAGAAACACACACACATCATGCAAAACCTGAGAGGGAGATGCCGCCACCGCACTGCCGGTGACGCACCTCCCTCTCATCATTCTGTGCTTGCCCCTACTCGTGATAGGCCCGGTAGCCGCGCAGGAAGTTGCTGTGCTCTATTTCGCGCAGGTGCGCCAGGTACTCGCTGGGCGACATGCCGGCGAAGTGGCGGAACTCCTTGTTGAAGTGGGAGTGGTCGGTGAAGCCCAGGTCGTCGACAATCGCAGTCAACATCCCATCGTCGAGCATCTGCATGAGGCGTGAGGCGTGGAGAAAGCGCTTGGTTCGGATCATCTGCTTGGGCGTGATGCCCACATGCTCGGTGAAGACGCGGCGAAACTGCCGCTCGCTAAGGCAGGCAATGTCGCTGAGGCGGCCCGTGCTCACGGTGGGATTGGCATCGATGGCGCTGCACACAGCCATGAGTGGCTTTAGATACACGCTGTCGGCACACCGGTGAAGTTGCCGCATGATAAAAGCCTCGATAATTGCAATGGCATCCTCATCGGTGGCGCTGTCGAGCACACGGAGCTTCAGGTCGTGGAAGTCGGGCTGGCCGAGCAGGTCCATCGACACATTCTCCTCGAAGAAAACATCGGAAGGAATACCCATAATCATCTTGAGCGCGTAGGGGCGGAAGAACACAAAGAGCAGGTGAGTGGCGGCGGCGGTGTGCACATGAATGCAGCTGTTATACTGGCCGCACACCGAGGCCACATTGCTGTTGTCGACCACGCCATTCACCACGAGCGGAGTGCGCCGGTGAAACATCCATTTCATCGACCCCGTAGGCACGATATTCATTTCGGTGGAAATGCGGTCGGCCTGCATCACCCAGTAGTGGTGCACAAATGCACGCAAGGGTGGGGTGGGGAGCAGCATTCTCGTGACCATAAGCTAATGCGTGGCAACTGCGAGTTGTTTTATAAGTTTCCTTGTTTTTCTACGTTTGTGAAATGCAAAATTACAAGAAATTTTTTGAAGTACGTGGCAAGCGGTTAATTTTTTGTTGTTGTTATAGTCAATACGGCAATGGTGCGGGCTTATTGGGCAGTGGCAGGCTCATCGTCGATGCACAGGGCGGAGAGCACAAAGCTGCCTATGGCGACAATCTTATCGACCGCCTTGCGCAGCGACTCACAGCAGATTTTGGGAAAGTCTTCACACGCTCCAATCTACGAACGATGAGGCAGTTTTACCTCATGTTCCCAAATTGCCACTCACTGAGTGGCGAATTGAGCTGGACACATTATAGGCATCTTATTCGTGTGGGTAACGACCGGGCACGAGAGTATTATGCCGAAGAAGCTGTGAAAGGGAGATGGAGTGCAGGAGCTCATAATACACGATTTCTGACACGCCTGGGTGAAGCCCAGTAGAGCAGAGAGGGAGGCGCTGCCTTAATCCTCACGATTGCTGCCGTGCTCAACACACGTGAATTTTGTGCCGCACTCCGGGCTCCTGCAAAAAAAATGGTTTTTTTCTTGGGATTTTTGTGAAAATAATATAAATTTGCGAAAACTATGACTAATCACTTAACTAATTAATAATATGAAACAGTTTTTTTAGAAGTTAACATTTTTTTGTTGCTTTGCGCGCTCAGCGTCTTGCCTGCCAAGGCGCATCAAGGCGCTGAAGTTGTAGGTCACACTACATTCTACTATAATAATGTAGATGGCGGCGTGGAAATCACCTACAACTCAAATACTTTTATTAATCATTACTCAGGAACAATTGAAATCCCTGCAGAACTCGCAGGCAAGAAGGTAGTTGCGATTGGCTACAATGCTTTTGCCGGGTCCTCTATTACCGATGTTACCATTCCAACCGGAGTGAAAAAAATCGATGAGAGAGCATTCGCTAATTGTCAATCCCTTCGTACGCTAACGCTTCGCACCGGTGAAATCCCCGAGGTGGCTGCTACGGCTTTTGAAGGTACATATTTAGGTAATATTATTCTTAAGACCTATCCTCGCTATGCCGAGACACTCAAGACTTTCGGATTTAAAGAAATACAAACCGATATCAAATACGACGGCTCGGTTGAGGTGGTAACTGAGATAGAACTTGCCGACCCCCTTCACATGACTTACTATTATTACGAATTTGCCGATGGTGTGGAAATCACATATAAAGAAAAGGAATACGAAACATATCCGGGCGACCTTTACATCCCCTCGGAAATCAATGGCAAGCCGGTAATCGGCATCAGCGATTACGCATTTTCTGGTTGTACACGCTCTACGGTGATTACTATTCCTGCCGGTGTTCGTGTTATCCGAGAAAAAGCTTTCGAGTAGTGTGGGGTTGTTAGTGTTGATTGCTATACCGGTGGTGTGCCTGAAACTGCCTCCACCGCTTTTGATAATACTCCGTTAACCGATACTCCAAACGATTGCCAATTGTATGTGCGCAAGGATTATCGCGACCAATTCAAAGATGACCCTTTGTGGGGAAAATTCGGCTATGTTTATACTCGCGACTACGACTTCAAGACTACTATTGATGGCATTACCTACTACTACAATTCCATCAGTGGTGGACTGGAAATCATAGGTATGATAGTTGGTGAAGGTATATCCGCGGTTTCTATTCCTTCGACTATCGGTGCTGTCCCGGTAGTCTCTATTAAAGGAGGCTATTTTGAGGGATTATTTCAATCGGATGTTGAGGCTAAACAAATCACTTCGTTGACCATTCCACAGACGGTAACCAACGTGGCCGGCGACGTCTTCTCCGGCTGCACCAACATTGAGTATCTCAATCTCGATATGCCCACAGTACAGGATGGATTCAGGAACTTGACCGGGCTCAAGACTCTTGAAATCGGCGAACATACACAAACTATTGCCTCCGACGCTTTCAGCGGCTGCTCTAATATTGAGACGTTAACGCTCGATATTGCTACTGTAGGTGATTGTTTTGCCGGTCTCTCCAATCTCAAAACGATTGTCCTACGAGACCCTGTTACAACAGTTAACGACGATGCTTTCACGGGCTGCACAGGTGTAACCGACCTCACCATCGGCAAATCGCTGGTTAATGAAAGCGATGTTGTATTTGCTCCTTTCAAAAATTCAATTGTGAATCTCACCGCAAATTGCAAAAATATTTATAAGTGGTTCACAGGCTCCACAAGCCTCTTGTCGGTAAGCTTAGGCAAGAATGTGCAGACTATCGGAAACGATGCTTTCAAAGATTGCCAAAAACTTGCAACAACCAATTTCTCCGAAGGCTTGGTAAGTGTTGGAAATAACGCTTTTGATCATTGTCGTGAATTGCAGGCTGCTTTGCTTCCTTCCACGGTAAACTCAATTGGCGAGGGTGCATTCCATTATTGCACTAATATGAAGCAAGTAAATATTCCGGAGGGCGTAACACTTATTCAAAACGTAACTTTTAATAATTGTGGAATCACATCTTTGACTATACCAAGTACGGTAACAGATATTAACTTTCACGCATTTTCCAGTTGCGTAAACTTAGAGGAGATTATCATTCCTGCAACAGTTAAAAATATCGGACAGTTTGCATTTGCGCATTGTACATCAGTAAAACATATCAGCATTCCTAATTCAACTCTTAAATTTCAAATCGATGATGATAATGTATTTTTAGGATGTACCGGTCTTGAAACTGTTGATATCGACCAGAATGAGGTTAAATGCTGGTTCAAAGGAAACACCTCGCTTAAAACCGTCAATTTTGGCATCCATGTGTTACAAATCGATGCGGAGGCTTTCTACGGCTGCACCGGTTTGACATCGGTCTATATTCCGCGTTTCGTGAACGAAATCGGAACCGCCGCATTTGGTGGCTGCACCGGCATCACCTCATTTGATGTCGCTGAAGAGAACAGATATTATTGTTCTCAAGATGGATTGCTCTTTAGAGAGGGTACTTATTTACATATCCTCGCATCTTATCCATTAGGTAAAGAAGACGTTGTTCTACAAGACTTTGTTGACATGATCGACGCAGGCGCATTCCAGGGCAGCACATATTCAACAATCATCCTGCCGGAGAGAGTACTACGTATTAAAGCCGGCGCTTTCAAAGATTGCGCAAACCTCAAGACCGTGAAGTGCTACAGATCTGCACTCTCCGACGTTCCGGATAAAACCATCCAAATTACCGAAGTCGAGGTCGGTGCTTTCGAGGGTTGCGATTTGTCGAAAGCCACCCTTTGGGTGCATGAATGGGCGCTCGATGACTATAAGGCATTTGAAGAATGGAAAAAATTCGGTAATATTGTGGATATGAACTGCGTTACGCCGGTTATCTCCTACGTTGATGGCACTCTCAATTTCGCAAGCGAGACACCGGGTGTTATTTACCACTACACCATCGAAGACAAAGATATCGTGACCGATCAGATCGTTGACAATGGCATAGTTTATCTCGATGGATGCTATGAGGTTTCCGTTTATGCCTCTGCCGAGGGATTTGACAATTCTGATGTGGCTAAAGCATGCCTCTTCTTCCTGCCGCAGGGCGAAGACATCACCACCGACGTGATTGAGGTTCCCGAGGAGATGCGCGGCATTCTGGCATACAGCAACAACGGTCTCATCACCATCACCGGCTTGAACGACCTTGAAAATGTGAGCTTCTACGACCTCAACGGAACCAAACTCGGGGAAGTGTCGGCTTACGACGGCGTAGCCACCTTCGAGGCTGCTGTAGGCAGCGTGGTGATCGCCACCTTCTCCAACTCTTCAATCAAGATACTCGTGAGATAATCTCAGCATCACATAGCAACCACGAAACCCCGGCAGCCCCGCTGTCGGGGTTTCCTTTCACCGTCCGGCGCCCGCAGAGGCAGTGCTGCGTGGAGCAATCAAGAACACGGATTGAACGGAAATGGCTCGCTGACGCTCGCCTTTAGGGCGATATGGCGGCGGTGAATTTTGTGAATTTTGTGGGGTGGGGCGTGTGATTTTTTTGCAAATAATTGTGCGTGCTTGGGATTTATTGCTTAAATTTGCATTTTCACAGCAATTGATTACTATAACGACAACGCATAAAAACAATCATGAAACGACTCACTACTCTGGCAGCCGGATTGCTCGCCTCGGCCTCGGCTCTCTTTGCCGCTGCCCCATCGGGCTACTACAGCTCTCTCGACGGCAAGTCGGGAGAGGCTTTGAAAAATCAGCTTCACGACATTATCTTCTCCCACACGCAGCTCACATATAGCAGCCTGTGGAACTACTTCCCGCAGACCGACGCCTACCCCGAGCAGGTGAACGGGCGTGTGCTGGTGTGGGACATGTACTCCGACAACTGGAACACTCGCCGATACTACTACTACGGCGGCACCGGTGGCCTCAACCGCGAGCACTCGGTGCCCAAGAGCTGGTGGGGAAACTCGGGCAGCACAAACAGCGACATCGAGAAATTCCTTGCCGGAACCGACCTCATGCACCTCTTCCCCAGCGATGGCAATGCCAACATGGCCAAGAGCAACTATCCGCTTGGCGAGGTCGACGTGCCTACCTACGACAACGGCGTGAGCCGCGTGGGCTATGCCGTGACGGGGCAGGGTGGGGGAAGCTCGCGTGTGTTTGAGCCCGACGATGCCTACAAGGGTGACTTTGCGCGTGTGTATTTCTACATGGCTACCTGCTACCAGGAATACACATGGAAATACACCTACATGTTTGTCGACAAGTCGCAGAGCTACCTCTCGCTCAAGCCCTGGGCCTACAACTTGATGCTTGAGTGGGCTCGACAGGACCCGGTGGACCAGAAGGAGATTGACCGCAACGACGCCGTGTATCGCATTCAGGGCAACCGCAACCCCTTCGTCGACGACCCCATGCTCATGGAGTACATCTGGGGAAACCGCCAGGGACAGAAGTACAGCGCCGACCACCCCACGGGAGACCCCGAGCTGATTAGCCCCGTGCAGGACTCCGAGCTCGACTTTGGCGAGGTGGCCATTGGCAGCCAGCAGCACGTGGACCTGCTCGTGAAGGGCGTGAACCTCACCGGCTCGATACAGGTGACGATTTACCGCGACGACGCGGCGATGTTTAAGGCTCAGGTGAAGACCATTGCCGCAAGCAACGCCAATACCGCCGATGGCTACAAGCTGCGCATCACCTACACCCCCACGGCCATTGGCGAGCACAAAACTCGCCTCGTGGTGAGCGACGGCGGCCTCACCGGCAGCGTGGGCGTGCAGCTCAAGGCGCATTGCCTCGCAGTGCCAAGCCTCTCGCAGCTCACCGCCTACAATGCCACCGACATAACCACCACCACCTATCACGCCTCGTGGAGTGAAGCCCCCGAGACTATCGACTACTATGTGCTCACCCGCACCGTGTATAGCGGCTCCACAGCCACCACCACCGAATATCAGATAGAAGAGAACGTCTGCGACTTCGACGACCTGCAACCCGGCGACACCCACACCTACTCGGTGCAGTCGAGCCGGCTGGGCTACCTCTCTGTGCCGTCGAACACCGTGACTGTGACCTCCTCGGGAGTGACCGGCGTGGAGGGCGACAAACGCCTCGTGGTGGCTTCTTATCCCGACGGGGTGGTGCGCATCATTTGCAGCGAGAAACTCGCAAATTTGCGCATTTATGACGCTCAGGGGCGCATCGTGCACAGCCAGCCCGCCGTGGAGCCCGACGAGCTGCTCACTCTGCCACTTGGCGTGTATATCCTCACCGTGGATGGCTGCACCCACCCTGTGAAGCTCACAGTGAGAAAATAACCACTTAATTCCGCACTATGAACAGGCTCAAAGAACTACTCAAGCAGGAATGTGGCTATGTGCCGCAGGATGCCACGCTCGACCGCTTTCTGGCTCTCGCCACCACGGTGAATCTCGCTCAGGATGAGGTGCTCATTCACCCGGGGCAGAACGACAGCAACGTGTATGTGGTGAAGGAGGGAATCATTCGCTTTGCCGACATGAATGGTGAGAAAGAGCGCACCTTTGCCTTTGCCATGCCCGGCACGGTGTTCATGTCGAAGCACTCATTTGTGAAGCACCTTCCCTCCTACTACCTCATCGATGCCTGTTGCCCATCGACACTGCTCGCGGTGAAGTGCGACGACTTCAACTCCCTGGTGCTTGACTGCCCCGACTTTGCCGTGTGGAGCCTGCACATGGCGTGGGAAGAGCTATTCTACCAGGAATACAAGAACATGAAAGTGAACAATGGCACTGCCAAGGAACGCTACATGTCGCTGCTCGAGAAGCGCCCCGAGATTATAGGGAAGGTGTATCAAAAGACCATAGCGTCATATCTGGGCATTTCGCCCGAATACCTGTGCCGATTGCGAAAAAACTTGAAGCGATTGACATAAATCAATGGCTTTAACGAATTGCCACACTATATTTGCCGAAAAATAACAAACAATAACGAAAATCGGCAATTAGTGTGGCTATTTTTGCGTTTTCGAAGCATTTTTCTTCGATAATAAATTTTTTGAACACTCTTTGCTACTAAATGAATCTTCGAAAAATGAATTTTGTTAACTTA
>CAMGFF010000006.1 GCA_946055125.1 uncultured Prevotellaceae bacterium
TGCGTTGCATTCTCAATGAGAGGGGTATTTTTATAGTGGATGCTATGGTCTTATGATAGGGCTATTTGCCCTGGCGGAAGCCCATTGGAGGATTAATGGCTCTCAACAAAATAGCAGCTGATAACCGGGGTGGTTATCAGCTGCTTGCTGAGCCGCGAATGGGACTCGAACCCATGACCTTTTCGTTACGAATGAAATGCTCTACCAACTGAGCTATTGCGGCTGGTGCATTGCTCGTGGTGGCAATGCGAGTGCAAAGGTAGTTATTTTTTGCGAAAAAACAGCAAGTTTCATGCTATTTTTTTGCAAGAATTTTTTTTTCATCGTTCCGACATTGTGCTGAACACGAAGCGCACTATGGCGTTGTCAAGGTCGAGACGGGCGATTGCCGGCTTGTTTAGGGCAGGGCGCAGGCCTATAACCTCGGTGCTCGATTGCGTGGAGCCATAATAGTAGTAATAGTAGTAACTGCTTGAAGTGTTGGTGGTTTCGGCAATGAGGTCGATTGGCGTGAGGGTGAAGTCCTTGTCGCTCTCCTCGGCCACGCCGCCCTTGTTGTTGAGAATGTCGAGCACGAAGTTGCGCATTCCGGTGAACTTGTACGACTGTGTGCTGCTGTCGTAGGTGGCGTAGAACGAGGTCTTGCCGTCGGTCTTGTGGTTGGTTGCGAAGAAGTCGTCCTTCTCGGCAGTCTTCACCATGAGCAGGTAGGTGGGGGGCTTTATGCCGTAGCTGTTGGTGACGGCATAAACCGGGATTTCAAATGTGAGGTCGTTGACCACCGATATATTCTTGTCGCCACCGCTGCGCAGGCGGTCGATTATTTCCTGGATTGGGAACTTGATTTGGAGCTCATATCCGGCGGGCGATTGCACAATCATGTCGCCACGGGCAATCATTTGCTTGACCGACTCGGCCACGTTGAGGCGCAGGTTGTTGTTTGAGATAACCTCGGCGGTGCCGCCCATGTAGCCCTGGCTCATGTCGTAGATAGTGTCGTTGCCGCTCTCAAGCTTCTCGTGGCGGCGGTAGAACACGATGAACTGCGAGTTGTAGATGTTCATCACGCGGCCGCTGCCGAAGCTGTTTTCCATGTAGATGCCCGGGAACACGTTGATGAACCGCTTGGGGTCGAGGAAGTTGTCGGGGTTCTGCTTATAGGCGGTGAAAAGCTCCTTGGCAAGCTCCACCGGGGCATCGACGCTGAACTCATAGAGAGCGTTCTCAATGAAGCTTTCCTTTATCGAGTCGGGCTCCATGAGAGCCGAGGCGGTGTAGGTGCTTGCTCCAATCACGTCGGCGGGGTTGTAGTAGTCGGTGGGGTCGAAGGTTGAGGTAATCTTCGAGGGCAGGGCCTTGTTGAGGCGGTAGAGGGTGGTGCGCATGGGCATCAACGAGTCGCCGGTGAAGCCCCCGGCGGGAATATCGAATACAAACTTGCAGGAGTCGATGTCGTCGACCGTCACGCCTGTGGTGTCGATAAGCGCGGTGGGCATGAACTGGGTGACCACGTCGCTGGTGAGCTCGCCATAGTTGTCGGCCTTGAGCACGCCCAGCATCTTGGTGATGGTGCGCGAGGGGATTTCGCGGTTCTCCACCACTCGGCCGGTTACGGTGAATGAGGAGTCGGTGACCACGGCGAGAACCGTGTCGCTTATCGAGGAGCCGATGTTGTTGTCGTTGCACGCGAAAAACGGCAGCGAGAGCGCGGCGGCTGCAAGCATTGAGGCAAAGTGTCGGGGTGTCATAGTCATCTTTTTTGATGGTTGATTATAGAGGTTGCGCCTCTCAGAGTGTCTTGTAGAACTCGGCATAGGCGTCGATGTAGGTGTCAGGTTCCTGATAGGGCAGGAATGGCTTGCCCGATTTCTTCACAAAGTCGAGCACTTCGGGGTTGATGTCCTTGCTGTATTGTATCACGCCGTCGCAGTGGGCGATGGCGAGCTTCTCGAGCATCAGTGCGTCGACGTCCTTGCCCATTATCGGCTTCACGTCCTTGGCAGCTATGCCGTCCATCTTCAGCTTCTCGCCCAGGCGGTTGCAGAGCGGGGTGGGTGGCATTTCGTCGTAGAGGGCATACACCACCTTTGAGTTCATGAATGCCGGGTCCTCGTTGTAGATTTGCTTGATGTAGAGGGCTGTGAGGGCGGTAATCCAGCCGTTGCAGTGAATCACGTCGGGCTCCCAGCGGAGCTTCTTCACGGTTTCGAGCGCGCCGCGAATGAAGAAGATGGAGCGCTCGTCGTTGTCGTCGGGCGAGCTTATGGTCTCGAGCTCCTTCACTATGTTGCGCTGGAAGTAGTCGTCGTTGTAGATGAAGTACACCTGCATGCGGGCCGGAAGCATGGTGGCCACCTTGATGATGAGCGGGTGGTCGGTATCGTCGATAATCAAGTTCATGCCCGAGAGGCGTATCACCTCGTGAAGCTGGTTGCGGCGCTCATTGATGCTGCCATATTTGGGCATAAACGTGCGCACTTCCATGCCGCGTTCCTGAATGCCCACGGGGAGGTCGTGGCCGATGGTTGCCAACTGTGAGTCGGGGAGATAGGGAGCAATCTCTTGAGATAAAAACAATACTTTATTCACATTCATGATTATATCTGTAAACGTTGATTTAGCCTTTCGTTAGCCCTTGCCTGCGCAGCCACCGTGAGGCTTGTGCCCACTGCACAATGAGCGCATAAAAGCAAAAACTTTTGCAAAGATACGAATTTTTTTGCGAAAAAAGGGGGTTCAATTCCACGAAAGTGAGATATTTAATGAAATATCGCTTTTCGGGGTGCCGATTTTAACACTTGGGGTGGCCTGAGTCAGCGCAGGAGCAGAGCGGGGAGTGTGCCGTCGAGGTAGGGGCGCCGGGGGCGGCTGCCCGGTGCGGGAGCCTCGGGCACTGCCACATTGTGCTCGTTGAAGATGCGGCGAGCGGTGCCCATGAAGCTGTCGAAAGCCCGGCGTGAGTCGGGGCGGACGAGGTCGGGGCGATAGGAGGGCACGAGCTGATAGTTGGGGCAACCAGAGCCGTTGTGCGAGGGCTTCTGGCAGAAGAAGAGGCGGTAGCCGGCGGTGATGCTCTTAATCTTGCCGCCCCGGGTGGTGAGGGTGACGAGTGCCATAGCGCCGCCTCGGCTGTTGTCGTCGGTCTGGTTGGAGATGAAGTTGCCTAAGGAGTACACGAGCAGGGCATCCTTGTTCCAGCGCGTGCTGTGGCGTATTTCCATAGGCTCGACAACGTGAGGGTGACCGCCTATGATTAGGTCCACGCCCTTCTCCTCCACGAGCCAGTGGGCGAGCGAGCGCTGCGCCTCCACGGGCAGGAGCCGGTACTCAATGCCCCAGTGCAGGTTCACGCACACCGCCTGTGCTCCCCGGGCGCGGGCAGTGTCGATGTCGGCGGCGATACGGTCGCGGTCGATGTAGTTCACCACCACTTGTCGCTGAATGGGGATTCCATTTGTGCCATAGGTGTAGCTGAGCATGGCGATGCGCAGCCCCTTCACCTCAATTATCAATGGCGACACCTCGCTGCGGTGCTTGGGCGAGAGGAAAGTGCCGGTGTGGGGAATGTCCATGGCGTCGAGGGTGGCGATGGTGCGTCTCAGGCCGGCGTCGCGGCGGTCGAGGCAGTGATTGTTGGCGGTGAGCAGCAGGTCGAAGCCCGAGTCGTGCAGCCGGCGTGCGAAGGCGTCGGGGGCGCTGAAGGCCGGGTAGCCCGAGTAGGGAGCGCCGCCAAGCGGGCACTCCAGGTTCACTACGGCATAGTCGGCCTCCTCGATTTCGTCCTCGAGCAGGGCGAAGCAGGGCGAGTAGTCGAAAGTGCCATCGTGCTGCCTTGCCGCAGTGATTTGCGGGCCATGCTGCATGGCGTCGCCGGCAAAAAGCAAAGAAATCTCCTGCTCACCCCACACCGATTGCAGGAGTGGGGTGAGCAGGAGAATCAATATTGTGGCAAGAGGGTTCATCGTAGTCAGTACACTGTGTGCTGAGCGGCGAGCAGGGTGTTGCGCATGAGCGACACAATCGTCATAGGGCCCACACCGCCGGGTACCGGGGTGATGAAGGCGCACTTGGGGGCAACGCTGTCGAAGTCGACGTCGCCACGCAGCTTCCAGCCGCTCTTGGTGAGTGTGGAAGGCACGCGGGTGGTGCCCACGTCGATTACCGTGGCGCCCTCCTTCACCATGTCGTCGGTGACGAAGCCTGGCTGGCCCAGGGCAGCGATGATGATGTCGGCCTCACGGCAAATCTCCTTGATATTGGCCGTGTGGCTGTGGCACACCGTTACGGTGGCGTCGCCCGGGGTGGCCTTCTGCATCATGAGCGAAGCCACGGGCTTGCCCACGATGTTGCTGCGGCCCAGCACCACGCAGCGGGCGCCCTTAGTGGGCACATTGTAGCGGCGCAGCAGCTCGATGATACCGGCAGGGGTTGCCGAGAGGAAGCAGGGCAGGCCAATCGACATGCGTCCCACGTTGATAGGGTGGAAGCCGTCCACATCCTTGCGGTAGTCGATGGCCTCGATGATTTTCTGCTCCGAGATATGCTTGGGCAATGGTAATTGCACGATGAAGCCATCCACGTCGGCATCGGCGTTGAGCCGGTCGATGGTGGCGAGGAGCTCCACCTCGGTCACGTCGTCCTCAAAGCGAATGAGTGTTGACTTGAATCCACACTGCTCACAGGCCTTCACCTTGTGTGCCACATAGGTCTCGCTGCCGCCATCGTGCCCCACGAGCACGGCGGCGAGGTGCGGGCGCTTCTTGCCCTCGGCTACCATTTTCTCCACCTCGGCGGCAATCTCGGCCTTGATGGTGTCGGCAATTTTCTTTCCGTCGATTAATTCCATTGTCGTTCAGTAAGTTAAAGAGTAGTTAAAAATTGGCTTGGCCTCCATTAGCGGCGGCGCATTCCGCGCATCATCTTCATGGGGTTCTTCATCGTGGCGGCAAATTTCATCATTTTGCGCGTCTCGCTGAATTGCTTGAGCAGGCGGTTCACCTCCTGAATCGAAGTGCCGCTTCCCTTGGCGATGCGCTGGCGGCGGCTGCCATTGATGGCGTCGGGGTTCTTGCGCTCATAGGGGGTCATGGAGTAGATGATGGCCTCAATGCTCTTGAAAGCATTGTCGTCGATGTCGATGTCCTTTATCACCTTGCTCACGCCTGGAATCATCGAGGCGAGATCCTTGAGGTTGCCCATCTTCTTGATCGACTCAATCTGGGCGAGGAAGTCGTTGAAGTCGAATTCGTTCTTGGCAATCTTCTTCTGCAGGCGCTTGGCCTCCTCCTCGTCGTATTGCTGCTGCATTCGCTCCACGAAAGACACGATGTCGCCCATGCCCAGGATTCGGTCGGCCATACCGGCGGGGCGGAAGGGGTCGATAGCGTCGAGCTTCTCACCCGTACCCACGAATTTGATAGGCTTGTTGACCACGGTACGAATCGAGAGGGCGGCGCCACCGCGGGTGTCACCGTCGAGCTTGGTGAGCACCACGCCATCGAAGTCGAGGCGGTCGTTGAACTCCTTGGCGGTGTTCACGGCATCCTGTCCGGTCATGGCATCGACCACGAAGAGGGTCTCGGTGGGGTTCACGGCTTTCTTTATCGACTCAATCTCCTGCATCATCTGCTCATCCACGGCAAGGCGGCCGGCGGTGTCGATAATCACCAGGTCGTGGTTTCCGCGCTTGGCCTCGTCGATGGCGTGGAGGGCGATGTCGATGGGGTTCTTGCTGTCGGGCTCAGAGTACACGGGCACGCCAATCTGCTCGCCGAGCACGCGCAGCTGCTCGATGGCGGCAGGGCGGTACACGTCGCATGCCACGAGCAGAGGGCGCTTGCCCTTCTCGCTCTTGAGCTTGCGGGCGAGCTTGCCCGAGAAAGTGGTCTTACCCGAGCCTTGAAGTCCCGACATGAGGATTATGGCGGGCTTACCCTCGATTTTGAAATCGGCCTGTTCGCCACCCATGAGCAGGGCCAGCTCATCGTGCACTATTTTCACCATGAGCTCGCTTGGCTTGAGGGCGTTGATCACGTCCTGGCCCAGGGCCTTAGCCTTCACGGTGTCGGTGAATTGCTTGGCGACCTTATAGTTAACGTCGGCATCGAGCAGGGCGCGACGCACTTCCTTCAGAGTCTCGGCAACGTTGATTTCGGTAATCTTGCCTTGACCTTTTAATACCTTAAATGAGCGTTCAAGTTTTTCGCTTAAATTTTCAAACATCGTGTGTGAGTATCTTAATTGTCTCGTTGCCGAGGGAGTTAATAATTACGTTTTATGATGGGAGTGGCGGTCAGTCGATCAGCCTGTTGGTGGCTGTGTCGGGGAACACCACTGCGGGCTTGAAGCGCTTGGCCTCCTCAAAGTCCATAATGGCATAGGCCATGATAATCACAATGTCGCCGGGCTGCACCTTGCGGGCAGCGGCACCATTGAGGCACACCACGCCCGAGCCACGCTCACCGGGAATCACATAAGTGTCGAGGCGCTCGCCATTGTTGTTGTCGACGATATACACGCGCTCACCGGCGATGATGTTGGCCGCGTCCATCAAGTCTTGGTCGATTGTTATGCTGCCAATGTAGTTGAGGTTGGCCTCAGTTACGGTGACGCGGTGAATCTTCGATTTTACTACTTGTATCTGCATCTCTTCTCGTTTGCGCCAAGTGGCTGAGTTGATTCTTTGTTCTTAAATTACGCTTAATTGATTTTGGTTACTTGCGGAAGTAGGTGATATTGTCGATGAGGCGCACGTCGCCGCAATACACGGTGATGCACCCCACGGCATAGCCGGTGTCGGCCCACTCGGTGATGGGCTGCATGGTGATTCCATCCACAATCTGGTAGTACTCCACTTCCATGGCGTCGTGGGCATTGATACCTCCGGTGACAAATGCGATGGTCTCCTCCACCGAGTGGCTCTGGGCGAAGTCGAGGCTCTCGCTGAGCAGGCGGTAGATACATGGGGCCACGGCGCGGTTCTCGGGAGTGAGGCGCACGTTGCGGCTGCTCTTGGCCAGGCCGTCGGCCTCGCGCACGATGGGGCAGGGCACAATCTCGAGCTTGAAGCCCAGCTGGCGCACCATTTCGCGGATTACGGCAATCTGCTGGAAGTCCTTCTCGCCGAAGTAGGCGCGGTCGGGCTCCACCATCATGAAGAGCTTGCTCACCACCTGGGCCACGCCATTGAAGTGGCCGGGGCGCATGGGGCCCTCCATCACCTCGGCAACGGGGCCAAGGTTGAACACACGGGTGTCGGGCTCGGGATAAACCTCCTCCACCGTGGGCATGAACACCACATCGCAGCCTGCGGCCTCGAGCAGGGCCTTGTCGGCCTCCTCGGTGCGCGGATAGGTGCGCAGGTCCTCTTTATTGTTGAATTGGGTGGGATTGACGAAAACGCTCACCACCACCACGTTGTTCTCCTTGCGACAGCGGTCGACAAGCGACTTGTGGCCCTCGTGGAGTGCGCCCATAGTGGGCACCAGGCCGATTGATTTGCCGGCCTCACGGGCCTGCTTCACTGCGCTTTTAAGCTCTTTTACAGTTGTTACAGTTAGCATCTTAGTTTGCTTTTTATTTTGCTTCGACAGGCAACCTGAGGTTGCTTTTAGAAAAACTTTGCAAAGTAAATACTTATTTGGGAATTACACAAATATCACGCCAATTTTGCGCAAAAAACGCCGAAAAATAGTGCATCGTCGTGTGGCCGAGAGTGCCGATTTGGCGTGAAGACGTGCCGCAGGGCTTAGGGGAAAAGCTGTGGGTGGTGGTGAATATATGTGAAAGTGTGGGCTTGGTGTGCTAAAATTTGTAGTTTATGAGGCGCGGAGGTGTGAGGTTTCGCGATTTTTCCATATTTTTGCAATTTAATTGTAGCATAGTAACATTAAGACTGAGAAAAAAATATGACGAATCAAAGAGGGTCGTTCCTGGGGTCGATACCCACGGTGACCAAGAATCTGCTGATAATCAATGTGCTAATGCTTGTGGCGGAATGGGTGTTTCGCAGCAAGGGTATTGACCTCAACCAGTGGCTCGGACTGCACTACTGGGAAGGCTCCCAATTCAATGCGGCGCAGCTCATCACCTATATGTTTCTTCACGATGGCTTCTCCCACCTGTTCTTCAATATGTTCTCGCTGTTTATGTTTGGTGGGCTGCTGGAGCGGGTGTTCGGCCATAAGCGTTTTCTTTTCTACTACATCACCTGCGGCATAGGCGCGGCCGTGGTGCAGGAGCTGGTGTGGTGGCTCACGTGGGAAAGCACCTTCGCGCTCGTCGATGCGCAGGGCTTCGTGGCGATGCGGGGCGCCGAGGCAGTGGCCTATGGCGTGGAGCACGGCATGCTCGAGGGTTTCTTCAACTCGATGATAACCATTGGCGCCAGCGGCGCGGTGTTTGGCATCTTGCTGGCATTCGGAATGACGTTCCCCAATATGCCCCTCTACCTCATGTTCATTCCCATTCCCATCAAGGCAAAGTGGATGGTGCTGGGATATGGCGCGATAGAGCTGTTCTTCGGGGTGAGCGGCTTTCAGGCCTCGGTGGCACACTTTGCCCACCTTGGCGGGATGATATTCGGATTCTTGCTTTTGCTTTACTGGAAAAAGAAAGGAGTGACAGGTGGCGGGGTTTATTGACAAGCTTGGGCGCAGCTACCGTGCCGCCACGGTGCCGGTGCGCTTTGTGATGGTGAATGTGGCGGTGTTTGCCGTGGTGAGGATTGTGGCCCTGGTGTGCCTGCTCTTTGCCGTGGATGCCATGCCTGCAATAGAGCTGCTTGAGATGCCGTCGCGGCTCTCGCGCCTGGTGCAGCAGCCATGGAGCATAGTGAGCTACATGTTTCTGCACTACGATGTGATGCACATACTCTTCAACATGATGTGGCTCTACTGGTTTGGCGCTATGTTTCACCAGATATTCGGCACGCGCCGCTTTGTGGGGCTGTACTTGCTTGGCGGAATAGGCGGTGCGCTGCTCTATGTGCTCGCCTACAATGTGCTGCCACTCTTCAGCGGCACCGAGGGGCTGCTGCTGGGCGCGTCGGCCTCGGTGCTTGCCATTGTGGCGGCCACTGCGGTGCGGCAGCCCGACTACAAGATAGGGCTGCTCTTCTTCGGGCAGATTTCGCTCAAGTGGATTGCCATTGCCACGTTATTCATCGATGTGATAAGCATAAGTTCGAGCAATGCCGGCGGGCACATTGCCCACCTTGGAGGCGCACTGGTGGGAGCGCTCTTTGCACTTGCCGACCGCCGAGGCACCGACATCACCGCGTGGCTCAACTGCGCCATCGACCGGGTGGTGAACCTCACACGCCGCTCACCACGGGTGCGCATTGGCGGCTTCAGGCACACTTCGGGCGGCAAAAAGCCGGAGCCGGTGAATGAGCAGCAGCAAAACGCACCGCGCACCACCATGCACCCTGCCGATGAGGCCGAGATGGACGAGATACTGAAGAAGATAAAGCTCTCGGGCTACTCCTCGCTCACCGCCCAGGAGAAGAAGCGCCTCTTTGAGGTGAGCAAGCGATGATGCAAAATTGTTTTTCTTGAACTACGATATATTGGCGACGAAACAACGACATAGAATCCTGGGCTTCACATTCAGCCTCATCGCCGCGCTGCTTAGCCTCGTGGTGGCAGCAGTGTATGTGGCCTCGGCCTACGGCGGAATGGCCGACCCCGTGGAGTCGGCAAAGTGGGCGGTGCTGGGGCTGGGCTATCCCATTGCCCTTGGCGTGGTGACGGTGCTGCTGGTGGTGTGGCTGTGCCTGCGCCGGTGGCTTGCGGCGGCAATCCTCACAGTGGCTCTCGTGGCCACATGGGGGCCACTCACCACTTTCTCGCCATTCCACATCCCGCTTGGGGCTGAGGAGGGGGAGAACACCTTCAAGGTGCTTACCTACAATGTGATGAACTTCACCGACAATACCGGCACACAGCACTCTCCCAACCGCACCATTCGCTACATTCTCAATGCCGATGCCGACTTGGTGTTCCTGCAAGAAGCCGCACAGACTTCCTGCTTCGACCAGGCCCGACACGTGCGCGATGAAATCGACTCCATCAAGGCTCATTACCCCTACTACTACAACGGCCGGGGAGATGTGGTGCTGCTCTCCAAGTTCCCCATACTCGCCACAGTCGACACCATCTACTTCCAGCATCACCAGCGCGTGATTGGCTGGGACGTGCTGGCGCGCGGCGACACCCTGCGTGCCTATTGCTGCCACCTGGAGTCGCTTCAGCTCACCGAGAGCGACAAGAACCTCTACCGGGAGCTCACAAACCTCAACAACATGAGCAGCACCGACGACATCAAGGAGGTGCGCAGCACCATTATCACCAAGCTCAGCCGGGCCTACCGCGCCCGCGCTGAGCAGGCTCGCCAAGTGCGCGAGCTTATCGACGGCACCTCGCACCCGGTGATACTGTGCGGCGACTTCAACGACACCCCAGGCTCATTCGCCTACCGCACCATCGTGGGCGATGACATGCGCGACGCCTATGCCGAGTGTGCCTTTGGCCCCACAATCACCTATCACTGCAACCGCTTCTACTTCCGCATCGACCATATTCTCTACCGGGGCGACTTCGATGCCGTGAGCATTGAGCGAGGCTCAACAAATGCCAGCGACCACTATCCACTGCTTGCCACCTTTAGGTGGCGCAATTAACTACCTGAGAAATTTATAAACAACAAAATAACAAAGCAATGAAACACAGAGTATTAATTTCAACCGCAGCATGCGCCATGCTATTGGCGACAAGCTGCTCCAAGACAATGAACAACTCCGAAAACCCTTTCATGAAGGACTATACCACCGAGTATGAGATTCCTCCTTTCAGCGAAATCAAGTATGAGCACTACATTCCCGCCATCAAGGCCGGCATTGAGGAGCGCAACCAGGAAATCTGGGCCATCACCAGCAACCGCGCCATGCCCGACTTCGAGAACACCATTCTCGCAATCGACAACAGTGGCAAGCTGCTCACCAAGGTGAGCTATGTGTTCTATGCCCTGAGCGAGAGCGACAACACTCCCGAAATGGAGAAAATCTCGGAGGAGGCCATGCCTCTGCTCACCGCCGCCCAAGATGAGTTCTCAATGAATGAGCAGCTCTTCGACCGCATCAAGCAGGTGTATGACCGCAAGGCCGAGCTCAACCTCACCACCGCCCAGGAGTGCCTGCTCGACAAGTACTACAAGAGCTTCACCCGCAATGGCGCTTTGCTCTCGGCTGCCGAGAAGGACACGCTCAAGAACATCAACCAGCAGCTCGCCAACTATGAGCTTGCCTACAACTCCAATATCCTCAAGGAAACCAACGAGAGTGAAATCATAGTGGAGAACGAGGCCGACCTCGCCGGCATCCCAGCCGCCACCGTGGCCGAGGCTGCCGAGGAGGCCGATCGCCGTGGCAAGGGTGGCAAGTGGGTGTTCACCGTGCACGCTCCCAGCCGCCTTGCAGTGCTCAGCTATGCCGACAACCGCGACCTGCGCCGCCGCATGTATGAGACCTACACCTCGCTCGCCAGCAACGACAACAAATACAACAACTCTGAGAACATCAACCGCATCCTCGAGCTCCGCGCCAAGAAGGCCAAGCTGCTCGGATTTGAGTCGTTTGCAGCCTACCAGATGGACAACGTGATGGCCAAGAGCGTGGAGAACGCCGAGAACCTGCTCTACCAGATATGGCGTCCCGCCGTTGCCAAGGTGAAGGAGGAAGTGGCCGACATGCAGGCCTATGTGAACAAGGAGGGCGGAAACTTCAAGATTGCTCCCTGGGACTATTATTACTATGCCGAGAAGGTGAAGAAGGAGAAATTCGACCTCAGCGAGGACGATGTGCGCCCCTACTTCCAGCTCGAGAATGTGGTGCAAGGCATCTTCACCATGGCCCAGCGCCTCTATGGCATCACTTTCACCGAGATGAAGGATGCTCCCAAGTATAACCCCGAGGTTACGGTATACGACGTGAAGGATGCCGAGGGCAACCATGTGGCTGTGTTCATGACCGACTACTTCCCCCGTGCCACCAAGCGCCAGGGCGCATGGATGAGCGAGTTTAAGGGCGAGTATAACTACAATGGCGTGAGCGAGCGCCCCATCATCTACAATGTGGGCAACTTCACCAAGCCCACCAAGGATATGCCTTCGCTCCTCACCCTCGATGAGGTGGAAACGGCTTTCCACGAGTTTGGCCACGCCCTTCAGGGCATGCTCACCAAGGCTGAGTTCCGCGGACAGGCCGGCACCAATGTGGACCGCGACTTCGTGGAGCTTCCCTCGCAGATTGATGAGCACTGGGCAATGGAGCCTGAGCTGCTCAAAACCTACGCCAAGCACTACAAGACCGGCGAGGTGATTCCCGATGAGCTTATCAAGAAGCTCGACGCTTCGGCCAAGTTCAACCAGGGCTTCGCTGCCACCGAACTTGTGGGCGCTGCCCTGCTCGACATTGAGTGGCACAAGCTCGACTACAAGGATAAGGTAGACGTGAAGGCATTTGAGGCCGACGTAGCCAAGCGCCTTGGCAAGCCCGAGGAGGTGCAGTTCCGCTATCGCAGCCCCTACTTCAAGCACATCTTCGGCAGCACACAGTATGCCTGCGGCTACTACACCTACCTGTGGGCTGAGGTGCTCGACGCCGACGGCTTTGAGCTCTTCAAGGAGAAAGGTATCTTCGACCCCGCCACCGCCAAGGCTTATCGCGAGAACATTCTTGAGCCGGGCGACAGCGAGGACCCCATGGTGCTCTACAAGCGCTTCCGTGGCCAGGAGCCCACAGTCGATGCCCTCCTCAAGAACCGCGGACTGAAATAAGAGAGGTAAGAGGTAAGAGGTGAGAGGTAAGAGGGAGAAATGCTTTCCTGCATAAAAAGCACGAGCTCCCTCTTTCCTCCTCACTAATAACTCCTCACTAATAACTCCTCACTAATAACATCTCCTCCTCACCATCTTTCCCACTATGGAACGAATGCACTGGAACCGCCTCATATGCGACAAGCGACTGGGGCTTGAACACTACACCGACAGCAAGGGCGGCATTCGCAGCGACTTTCAGCGCGACTACGACCGCCTCATCTTCTCGTCGCCTTTCCGCCGGCTGCAAAACAAGACGCAGGTGTTTCCCCTGCCGGGAAGCATCTTCGTGCACAACCGCCTTACCCACAGCCTTGAGGTGGCGAGCGTGGGCAAGTCGCTTGCCTGCGAGGTGGCGCGTGCGCTGCGCGAGAAGTATGCCGGCGAGGAGTGGACCGACAAGTTCTACGACATAGGCGAGATTGTGGCAGCCGCCTGCCTCGCTCACGACCTGGGCAACCCACCTTTCGGGCACTCGGGCGAGAAAACCATTGGGGCCTTCTTCAGCGAGGGCGAGGGGCAGGCTCTGCGCAGCCACCTCACCGAGCATCAGTGGGCCGACCTCGTTCACTTCGAGGGTAATGCCAATTCCTTCCGTCTGCTCGTGCACCAGTTCAAGGGGCGGAGGCCGGGAGGCTTTGCCATGACCTATTCCATGCTCGCCTCCATTGTGAAGTATCCCTATTCCTCGCTCCATGCCAACGCCAAGGGCAAATTCGGCTTCTTCACCACCGAGCGCGACCTCTTCACCCGTATTGCCGATGAAGTGGGGCTTATCGCCAAGGGCGACGACGTGTATTGCCGCCATCCGCTGGTGTATCTCGTTGAGGCTGCCGACGACATCTGCTATCAGGTGATGGACATTGAGGACGCCCACAAGCTCAAGACGCTTGGCACGCGCGAGGTGATAGGCCTGCTGCTCGGCTTCTTCGACGAGGCTCGCCGCCGACACATCACGACGGTGATGGACAAGGTGGCCGACAAGAACGAGAAAGTGGTGTATCTGCGCTCGTGCATCATTGGCGAGCTGGTGAAGGAGTGCGCCCGCACATTCGTGGAAAATGAGGACGCAATTATGCAGGGCTGCTTCGAGGGCTGCCTCATCGACCACATCAGCGACACGCCCCACCGTGCCTACGAGGCTTGCTCGGCCGTGGCCTACGACAAAATATACCGCGCCAGCGACGTTGTCGACATCGACCTTGCCGGAAACCGGATTATCAGCGAGCTGCTCAAGCGCCTCACCGATGCCGTGCTGCACCCCGAGCGCAACTACTCGCAGCTGCTTCTCTCGAAGTTCCCGCAGCAATACGATGTGGAGGCTCCCACGCTCTTCGAGAAGATCCAGGCCGTGATCGACCACATCAGCGGCATGACCGACGTGTATGCCCTCGACCTCTACCGCAAGCTCAATGGCATGTCGCTTCCCGCAGTGTAAGCCTCACATAGAGGCATTGTGCCGAATTGTGTGGCGATAATTTGCTTAAAAGGTGGCGATGAAGTAATTTTGCACTTGAAAATAAAACTCTACGAGATATGACGACACGACGATTTTTTGCTTTTCTCACCCTTGCGGTGTGTGCCGTGGCTCTTCATGCCGAAATACTCACTCCGGCAAAGTGGACGAGCGAGGTGGAGATGACCGACGACACCCATGGCGTGATGACGTTCACTGCCTCCATCGACGATGGCTGGCATCTCTACTCTACAAATCTGCCCAAGGGCGGGCCTGAGCCTCTGAGCCTCAACATTGAGGCTGCCGATGGCGTTACGCTCGATGGCGAGCTCACTCCCTCCAAGGCTCCGCACGAGCAGGTGGATAATGTGTTTCACATGAAGCTCGGCTGGTGGACCGAGGGCGTTACGCTCACTCAGGCCTTCACCGTGACGAAGCCCGACTATGTCATTGAGGGCTTCCTGAAGTATATGCTCTGCAACGACGTCACCTGCCAGGCTCCCACTAAGGAGCACTTCAGCTTCAAGGGAAAGACCCAGGCGGCTGCTCCGGCACAGGTGAGCGCCGATGTGGAGGATTCGATTGTGATGACCGAGCTGAAGCCGGTGGCTGCGCCCGGTTCCGACCAAGTGTGGGCTCCGGTGGACACCGAGGCTGCCGCGCAGGGCGATGATGCACAAGGCTCGGCCGCGTCGTCGTCACACTCATTCTGGTATATCTTCATAGGCGGTTTCATAGGCGGACTGCTCGCGCTGCTCACGCCCTGTGTGTGGCCCATGATTCCGCTCACCGTGAGCTTCTTCCTCAAGAAGAACAAGTCGCGTGCAAGCTCCATTCGCGACGCGATGCTCTATGGTGGCTCTATCATAGTGATTTATCTGCTATTGGGGCTGTTAATCACGGCGCTGTTTGGCGCAAGCTCGCTCAACGCGCTGTCGACCAACGCCATTTTCAACATCATCTTCTTTGCAATGCTGGTGGTGTTTGCAATCTCGTTCTTCGGAGCATTCGACATCAAGCTGCCCGACTCGTGGGCCAACAAGATGGACAGCAAGGCCGAGGCAACCACCGGACTGCTGAGTATCTTCTTCATGGCATTCACGCTCACGCTGGTGTCGTTCTCGTGCACCGGCCCAATCATAGGCACCCTGCTTGTTGAGGCTGCCGGAATGGGCAATTTCACCGGCCCGGCGATAGGTATGGGTGGCTTTGCGCTGGCGCTTGCCATTCCGTTCACACTCTTTGCCGTGTTCCCCTCGTGGCTAAAGGAGATGCCCAAGTCGGGAGGCTGGCTCAACTCGGTGAAGGTGGTGCTGGGCTTCATTGAGCTGGCGCTGTCGCTCAAGTTCCTCTCGGTGGCCGACCTTGCCTATGGCTGGGGAATCCTCGACCGCGAGACATTTGTGGCTCTGTGGGTGGTGATTTTCGCGCTGCTCGGCGTGTATCTGCTGGGCAAGTTGCGCTTCGCCCACGACCCTGAGATGAAGGGCGGCATAGGCGTGTTCCGCTTCTTCCTGGCTCTCATCTCGCTTTCGTTCGCGGTGTATCTGCTTCCCGGCCTGTGGGGCGCTCCGCTCAAGAGCGTGAGTGCATTTGTGCCGCCACTCTACACGCAGGACTTCAATCTCTATGGCGGGGGCTTCAACGAGTACGACGACTATGATGAGGGAATGAGGCAGGCTGCTGCCCAGGGCAAGCCGGTACTTGTGGATTTCTCGGGCTATGGCTGCGTTAACTGCCGCAAGATGGAGGCTGCCGTGATGGACGACAGCCGCGTGCGCAAGGTGATTGAGGACAATTATGTGATGATTAAGCTTATGGTCGACGACAAGAAAGAGCTTCCCGAGCCAATCTACGTCGACGAGAACGGCAAGAAGGTGAAACTCACCACCTATGGCGACCGCTGGAGCTACCTGCAGCGATATAAATTTGGCGCCAACTCGCAGCCCTACTATGTGGTGCTAAATGCACGTGGAGAGCTTGCATCGGGACCCTATTTCTACGACGAGAGCATCGACGGCTTCATCGGCTTCCTCAACAAGGGAATTGAGAAGGCGCAGTGATGCCAATTATCACGGTAAAACCAACTCACATAAGGTGGCTAAAATAGCACGACGTGCTACGTTAGCTACCTTAACTAATGAAAAATATGACAAAAGCTATGGCTAAAAACCGACAGGCGCAACTCGAGGCATTCGGCAAGCTGCTCGATGTGCTCGATGAATTGCGCGTGAAATGTCCGTGGGACGCAAAGCAGACCAATGAGAGTCTGCGCCCCAACACCGTGGAAGAGGTGATGGAGCTCAGCGACGCGCTCATGCGCGACGATGTGAAGGATATCTGCAAGGAGCTTGGCGACGTGCTGCTGCACATCATCTTCTATGCCAAGATTGCCGATGAGCAACAGCGATTCGACATCGCCGACGTGTGCGACGCGCTGCGCGAGAAGCTCATCTTCCGCCACCCGCACGTGTTTGGCTCCGAGCAGGTGAGCAATGCCGAGCAGGTGATTCGCAACTGGGAGCAGATAAAGCTCAAGGAGAAAGGCGGCAACAAGACGGTGCTTGCCGGAGTGCCACAGTCGCTGCCCTCGCTCATCAAGTGCTACCGCATTCAGGAGAAAGCCGCCAATGTGGGCTTCGACTGGGAGAAGCGCGACGACGTGTGGGACAAGGTGAAAGAAGAGCTCGCCGAGGTGGAGGCCGAGATGCGCAAGGGCGACACCGAGAACGAGGAGAAGGAATTTGGCGACCTCCTCTTCAGCATCGTGAATGCCGCCCGGCTCTATGGCGTGCACCCCGACACCGCACTTGAGAAGACCAACCGCAAGTTCATCTCCCGCTTCAACTATGTGGAGGCCGAGGCCAAGAAAGCCGGCAAGACGCTCAAGGAAATGACCCTGGGCGAGATGGATGCCCTGTGGAACGAGGCTAAGCGCCAAGGATTGTAATTGCGTTGTTTTTTTATTACTGAAAGATAGCTAAGAATGATAGTTTGCATTACTGAGAAACCCAGTGTGGCTAAGGACATAGCGCAGATTCTCGGCGCTGGCGTGAAGCGTGATGGCTTCTACGAGGGCAACGGCTACTGCGTGACCTGGACCTTCGGCCACCTCTGCACACTGAAAGAACCCAACGACTACACCGACCGCTGGCGCGCGTGGAGTCTCGGCGCACTGCCCATGATTCCGCAGCGCTTCGGCATCAAGCTCATCGACGACACCGGCATCAAGCGCCAGTTTCAGGTCATTGAGACCCTCATTGGCCAGGCCGATGAGGTGATCAACTGCGGTGATGCCGGCCAGGAGGGAGAGCTGATTCAGCGCTGGGTGATGCAGAAGGCTCAGTGCACCAAGCCGGTGAAGCGGCTGTGGATCTCGTCGCTCACCGACGAGAGCATCCGCGAGGGCTTCAAGCAGCTCCGCCCCGAGAGCGACTTCAACTCGCTCTACCACGCCGGGCTCTCGCGCGCCATTGGCGACTGGATTCTCGGAATGAACGCTACCAGGCTCTACACGCTGAAGTATGCCCACGACCGCCATGTGCTATCAATAGGCCGTGTGCAGACCCCCACGCTCGCCCTCATCGTGGCACGGCAAAAGGAGATTGCCAATTTCGTGCCCGAGGACTACTGGGAGATAAAGACCCTCTACCGCACAGTCACCTTCAATTCCACCCGTGGCCGCTACAAGAACGAGGCCGAGGCCGCCGAGGTGATTGCCAAGATTGGCGAATATCCGCTCACGGTGCAGACAGTGACCACCAAGAAGGGCAAGGAAGCTCCGCCACGCCTCTTCGACCTCACCTCGCTGCAGGTGGAGTGCAACCGTCGCTTCGGCTACTCGGCCGAGGAGACGCTGCGCCTCATCCAGTCGCTCTATGAGAAGAAAGTCACCACCTATCCGCGTGTCGACACCACCTACCTGAGCGAGGATATCTACCCCAAGATTCCCGGCATATTGCAGGCCATGGAGCCTTATTCCGAGCTCACCGCGCGTGTGCTGGGCGCGAAGATTCCCAAGACGAAGAAGGTGTTCGACAACTCGAAGGTGACCGACCACCACGCCATCATTCCCACCAACGTGAAGCCGCACACCGTGCCGCTCTCGGTGGAGGAGAAGCGAGTGTACGACATGGTGGCCCGCCGCTTCATCGCAGCTTTCTACCCCGACTGTGAGTTCTCGCAGACCACTGTGATGGCCGATGTGAACGGAGTGGAATTCAAGGCCACCGGCAAGCAGATTCTCTACAATGGCTGGCGCGACGTGTATGCCAAGGACAAACCCACCGAGGGCGAGGATAAGCCCACCGAGGGCGACACCGACAATGGCAACATGCCGCCCATGGTGGCGGGTGAGAGCGGGCCGCACGAGCCGTCGCTGCTCAAGAAAGCCACCCAGCCTCCCAAGCCCTACACCGAGGGCACACTGCTGCGTGCCATGGAAACCGCCGGCAAGCTCGTGGAGGAGGAAGACCTGCGCGAGGCAATGAAGGAGAATGGAATAGGCCGCCCATCGACACGCGCGGCGATTATCGAGACCCTCTTCAAGCGACGCTACATTCGTAAGGAGCGCAAGAACCTGGTGGCAACCACCGCCGGCATCGCGCTCATCGACACCATCAAGGAGGAGCTGCTCAAGTCGGCCAAGCTCACCGGCCTGTGGGAGAACAAGTTGCGCAAGATAGAGCGACGCGAGTATGACCCGGCTCAGTTTATCGCCGAGCTGAAGACGCTAATCAACGACATTGTGCTCAATGTGCTACGCGACAACACCTCAAGCGGCATTGTGATTGAAGAGGAGGAAAAGACCAAGCCCAAGGCAAAGGCTAAAGACCCCGATGCGCCAAAGACTCCGCGCAAGCCACGCGCCAAGGTCGCGCCCATCACCGAGGTGGAGCAAATAAAGTGCCCGCTGTGCAAGAAGGGGCATCTGCTGCGTGGCCGCACTGCCTACGGCTGCAGCGAGTTCCGCTCGGGCTGCACTTTCCTGCTGCCATTCAGCGAGTGTCCTGCCGATATGCCACCGGCCGAGCTGGCGAAAAAGGTAAAAACTAAAGGTAAGAGGTAAGAGGTAAGAGGTGATTTAGGTAAGAAGGTAGGAGAGGGGACCGTTTTGGATTTTCAAATTGAAGAAATATTTATGGCTAAGGATGAGATTTTTCCGCTCGTGAATGAGCAAGGCGAGGTGGTGGGAAGCGCCACTCGCCGCGAGTGCCACTCGGGCAGCATGTTGCTGCACCCGGTGGTGCACCTGCATGTGCGCGACAATCAAGGGCGCCTGTATCTTCAAAAGCGCTCCATGACAAAGGATATTCAGCCCGGAAAGTGGGACACCGCCGTGGGTGGGCATATCGACATGGGTGAGGGCGTGCATGAGGCGCTTCTGCGTGAGGCTCGCGAGGAGCTTGGGCTCACTGCATTCACTCCCACGCCTCTCTTCAGCTATGTGCACGAGAGCGACGTGGAGCGCGAGCTGGTGAATGCCTTCACTGCCGTGGTCGAGGAGTCGCAAATCACAATCGACCCGGTGGAAATCGATGAGGGTCGATTCTGGACGCTCGCCGAGATTGACGCTAATATTGGCAAGGGCGTGTTTACGCCCAACTTTGAGAGCGAGTATCGCCGACTTCGTGCGCTATGGACCTGACGCTGCAATATATCCTGGTGGCCGCAATCCTCGTGGCTGTGGTGGCACTAATTGTGGCATGGGCGGCAAAATTGAGCAAGCCAAGCTCAGGGTGCGCAAGCTGCTCATTGCAAGAGTGTTGCGGTAAGAAACCCACGCGACGCACTAAAAATAAATGCTGTGATGCAAAAAAATCGGCCAAATAACTTGCAAAATTGCACAAAATGTTGTAACTTTGCACTCGCAATAGAGAACAAAAGGTTCCTTGGATGAGTGGTTTAGTCAACGGTCTGCAAAACCGTCTACGGCGGTTCGATTCCGCCAGGGACCTCCAGCAAGAGCGGCAGGAAGCAATTCCTTGCCGCTCTTTCATTTTCTATCCCCTCTCCTCTTGCTGCCATATCATCATTGCTGCCGCTGCTAAATATTTGCTTTTGCACTAATTTTTCATAAATTGGGCTGCGGCTCGGCAGAAGCAAAATAAAAACTTTCGTTTTTATTTGCTTTTGCGCTCGCCTTGCACTAATTTTGCATTACTTAATTTCTCGACTTCAATTAATACTATATTTGATATGGGACTTTTTTCAAAATTAAAAGAGCAAGCGATCGCTCAGCGTCAGCGCATCGTCCTTCCTGAAAGTACTGAATACCGCACTCTCCAGGCTGCCAACCAAGTTATTGCTGAGGGTATTGCCGATATTATCCTTATCGGTGACCCCGCAAAAATCAATGAGAAAGCCGAGGAACTCGGCCTCACTCACATTCATCTCGCCCGAATCGTAAACCCCGACAATGATGCTGAAATCCAGAAATATGCCGAGATTTTCTATGAGCTTCGCAAGTCGAAGGGTATCTCGGTTGAAGATGCTCGTAAGAAGGCTAAGGATCCTCTCTACCTTGGCTGCCTCCTCATAAAGGCCGGCGAGGCCGACGGCCAGGTGGCCGGTGCCAAGAACACTACGGGGAATGTGCTCCGTGCTGCCTTCCAGGTTATCAAGACTGCACCGGGCATCAATGTGGTGTCGGGTGCGTTCCTCATGCTTCTGCCTCCGGGTCTGCCCTATGGCACCGATGGCATGCTCGTCTTTGCCGACTGCGCCGTGATTCCCGCTCCTCGTGCCGATGAGCTGGCTCAGATTGCCCTCTCCACCGCCAAGACTGCTCGCGATATTGCCGGCATTGAGCCGCGCATCGCCATGCTCAGCTTCTCTACCAAGGGCAGCGCTTCGCACGAGGTTGTCGCCAAGGTGGTCAAGGCCACTGAGCTTGCTCGCGAAGCCGACCCGACTCTCGCTATCGATGGTGAGCTTCAGGCCGATGCCGCTATCGTTCCCTCGGTGGGACTCAGCAAGGCTCCGGGCAGCACTATTGCGGGAAAGGCCAATGTGCTTGTGTTCCCTAACCTCGAGGTTGGAAACATTGCCTACAAGCTCGTGCAGCGTCTTGCCGGTGTTCAGGCAGTGGGCCCAATTCTCCAAGGCCTCGCCCGGCCGGTCAACGACCTCTCGCGCGGATGTAGCCCTGAGGATATCTACAAGACTATCATCATCACCTGCAACCAGGCAATAGGACTGAAGAATAGCTGATAAACCAACAATAACCAAGGGACGCGCCACTTGCGTCCCTTTTAATCACACATAACCACTATAAAAAGAAAATGAACATATTGGTTCTTAACTGCGGTAGCAGTTCGGTAAAGTACAAGTTAATCGAG
>CAMGFF010000007.1 GCA_946055125.1 uncultured Prevotellaceae bacterium
CTTTTTTTTATTTGAGTTAGAGGATTGTGTTTTTCTGCCACAATCCTCTTTTTTTTCTTCTTTCAACTCATCAATGCCTCATCTTAAAAACTACATGTACTCCTTTGTTCCTTTTTTCTTTTTTTATTCTCCTAAAGCAGGTTTTTGCGGCAAATTATTCGCTATTCCGTCACAAATTCGTATATTTGCAAATTATTTTTAAGACGAATAATTTATCGCACATTTGGCATAATGGATAAATCTATAAATATTGGCTCCACGAGGCTGTTCTTCACCGTCGAGGGCGAGGGCCTGCCCGTGATTCTCATGCACGGCTGGGGTTGCAACCACTCCACCCTCACGAGCATCGAGCAGCAGCTCTCCCGGGGCTTTAAGGTCTATAATGTCGATTTCCCGGGATTCGGCAGCAGCGATGAGCCGACTTCAGTGTGGGGCGTGGAGGAATACACCCGCCTTATCGAGGACTTTGCCCGCCAAGAGCACATCGAGAACCCCATTCTCCTGGGTCACTCTTTCGGTGGCCGCGTGGGCATCCTTTTTGCCTCGCGCAACAAGGTGAGAAAGCTCATTCTCGTAGATGCCGCCGGCGTGAAGCCTCGCCGCTCCCTGCGCTACTACTACAAGGTATATTCCTATAAGGCAGTGAAGCACGTCCTGCTCTTATTCCTCGGCAAGCAGCGTGGAGAGGCAGCCCTCAACCGCTACCGCGCCAAGGTGGGCTCGAGCGACTACTCCAGTGCTTCCCCCATGATGCGTGCCATCCTCAGCAAGGTGGTGAATGAGGACCTCAAGAGCGTGATGCCAGGCATCGCCTGCCCCACTCTCCTCATTTGGGGAGCCAACGACACCGCAACCCCACTCAGCGACGCAAAGACCATGGAGAAGCTGATCCCCGATGCCGGGTTGGTAAGCTTCGATGGCGTGGGACACTACAGCTTCCTCGAGAACCCTTTCCAGTTTGCCGCCGTGCTGAAAAGTTTCCTAAGTAACGACATGAATAAAAAATAACACTCTGCTCATGGACATGATTATCGACATAACTTTCATTGCTGCCGCCGTGGCTCTGCTCCTCACCGAGGTGAAGTGGGACATGCAGATGATGCAGCAAAATTCCTACCGCAACGAGCGCTTCATCAAGTGGCTGAAGGGCAGCAGCGAATATGCCGGAGTGAGCCGCCTCACCGACATCGCCATGCTCGTACTCGCCCTCTCCACATTCATGCAGTCGTGGCCGGTGAAGCTCATTCTCGCACTCGCCATGGCGGTGAAGTGCGTCGCGGCCCTGCGCAAGAAGTACAAGAAGCCGCTCGTCTTCACCAAGCGCGTGCTGCGCCTCTACGTCACTGAGTGCACAGTGCTACTCGGCGTGGCTGCTCTCGCTGCCGTGATGCGCGGCCTCGCCTTCGAGGCCGGCCTTGTGGCTCTGTTCTTCGCCACTTTCTCATGGGCTTTCACCCTTGCCTTCAACTGGCTGCTGAAGCCCATGGAGCAGGCCATCAACAACAGCTTCGTGCGCGACGCAAAGCGCATCCTCGCCGAGATGCCCCACATGACCATCGTGGGTATCACCGGCAGCTATGGCAAGACGAGCACCAAGCACTACCTCTACCGCATTCTCTCCGAGAAATTCTCCGTGCTCATGACGCCCGGCAGCTTCAACACCCCCATGGGAGTGGTGCGCACTGTGCGCGAGATGCTACAGCCCTACAACGACCTCTTCATCGTGGAGATGGGTGCCAAGAATGTGGGCGACATCAAGGAAATTTGCGACATCGTGCACCCCCACATGGGCATCGTCACCGCTGTGGGCGAGCAGCACCTCGAGTCGTTCAAGTCGATTGAGAATGTGCAGCGCACTAAGTTTGAGCTTATCGACGCTCTGCCGGCCGATGGCTTCGCCGTGCTCAACGACGATTTTCCTTTCGTTGCCTCTCGCAAGGTCGACAACGTGCCTGTGCGCCGCTACACCGTGGCTGCCAAGCCATCGAGCGACTTCCATGTGGAGGACATTTCTTATAGCGCCACCGGCACTAAGTTCACTCTCGTGGGCGAGGGCCGACGCATTGAGCTTACCACTCGCCTCGTGGGTGAGTGCAACATTTCCAATCTCATGGCCGCCGTCGTCATGGCCCTGCACCTCGGCGTGGAGGAGGACAAGATTAAGTATGCCGTGAGCCGCATCGAGCAGGTGGAGCACCGCCTCAACGTGAAGCGCACTGCCTCGGGCATTACTATCATCGACGACGCTTTCAACTCCAACCCCGACGGCTCCCGAATGGCCCTCGACGTGCTCGCCGGCATGCGGGGCGGAAAGCGCATCGTCATCACCCCGGGAATGATTGAGCTTGGCTCGAAGCAGGAGTATCTCAATGAGCTATTCGGCGAGCATATCGCCGAGACGGCCGACGTGGCTATCATCGTGGGCCAGTATAACCGCGATGCTATCCTCAAGGGCATCAACCGCAAGGGAATGGACGCGAAGTGCGTGCACGCCGTGGCTTCTTTTGCCGAGGCGCAGAAGCTTATGCTCTCTTTCGCCAAGGCCGGCGACACCGTGCTCTATGAGAACGACCTCCCCGACTCTTTTAAGTAACAGCGATTATTCATTGAACGATAATATAAGGCATTAAAATAAGAAAGATGAAGACCAACATTGGTGTATTTTTCGGCGGACGTTCCACCGAGCACGAGATTTCAGTGATTTCGGCATCGCAGGCTATGCATGCCATTAACCGCGATAAATACGACGTCACTCCTATTTACATCTCCAAACAGGGCAAATGGTACACCGGCGACGCTCTCTTCGACGTGGCCAACTACCGCGACATCGCTGCACTCCTCGCCAAGTGCCACGAGGTGTATATGCGACCTGTCTACGACGACTACAACCTCTACCGCTCCCACAAGCCGCTTTTCGGCTCCGACGTGCTCACACGCCTCGATGTGGTGATTCCCGTGCTGCACGGCTCGAATGTGGAGGACGGCATTTTTGAGGGTGTGCTACAGACGATAGGAATCCCCTACGCCGGCTGCGACGTACTCTCAAGCGCCAATGGAATGGACAAGATAACGATGAAGATGATTCTCTCGGCCTGCAACATTCCAGTGGTGGATTATGTGTGGTTCACCGATAAGCAGTGGTTTGCTCAGCGCGATGAGCTTATCGCCCAAATCGAGTCGAAGCTGGGCTATCCGGTTATCGTGAAGCCCGCCAATCTTGGCTCGTCGGTGGGCATTGGCTGCGCCCACAGCCGCGAGGAGCTTATCGACAAGGTGGAAACTGCCGAGCAATATTCCTCTCGCCTCATCGTGGAGTATATGGTGAAGGACCTCCAGGAAATCAACTGCTCGGTAATCGGCGACTGCAACGAATACCGCACCTCGGTGCTCGAGCAGCCTCTCACCTCGCAGGACATCCTCACCTACACCGACAAGTACATGGGCGGCACTAAGGGAGCCAAGGGAATGGCGGCCTCGCAGAAGAAGTTCCCCGCCGACCTCCCCGATGCCGAGACAAAGCGTATTCAGTTCCTTGCCGGCGAAACTTTCCGCGCACTCTCCTGCCACGGCGTGAGCCGAGTGGATGCGATGATTGAGGGCAAGAGCGAGCGCGACGCGCAGGGCTGCCGGCGCATCTTCGTGAATGAAATCAACACCATTCCCGGCTCGCTGTCGTTCTATCTGTGGGAAGGCTCGGGCATGAAATTCGATGAGGAGATGGACTTCCTCGTGCAGCTCGCACTCAAGCGCAAGCGCGAGCAAGGCATGAAAACCGTGAGCTACGACCAGAATATTTTCTCCCTCGGCGGCGGAATTAAGGGCGGAAAAATGGGTAAGTTAGGAAAATAGCAGAATTTTTTGTAAGTTTGCACTGTTTTTTATTGATACCAATATTTTTATGAATCGCAAATTCAACGAATATAGCAAGTTCAATCTCTCAGAAATCAACAAGGAGATTCTGGAGAAGTGGGACGAGGAAAATGTGTTTGAGAGCAGCATCAAGGAGCGCGAGGGCGCACCTTCGTTTGTCTTTTTCGAGGGCCCGCCATCGGCCAATGGCATGCCGGGCATTCACCATGTGATGGCCCGCACTATCAAGGATATCATCTGCCGCTACAAGACTATGAAGGGCTTTCAGGTGATGCGTAAGGCCGGCTGGGACACTCACGGCCTCCCCGTGGAGCTGGGTGTGGAGAAGGCGCTCGGTATCACCAAGGAGGACATCGGCTCGAAAATCTCGGTCGACGACTACAATGCCGCCTGCCGCAAGGAGGTGATGAAATACACCCGCGAGTGGGAGGACCTCACTCACCGCATGGGCTACTGGGTGGATATGCAGCACCCCTATATCACATATGAGAACAGCTACATCGAGACCCTGTGGTGGCTCCTCAAGCAGCTCCACGCAAAGGGGTTGCTCTACAAGGGCTACACCATTCAGCCCTACTCGCCCGCTGCCGGCACCGGCCTCAGCTCTCACGAGCTCAACCAGCCGGGCTGCTACCGCGACGTGAAGGACACCACCGTCACCGCACAGTTCCGAGTGAAGGACAATGGCAACGCCGTGGTCGAGGCTATCAAGGCCGCGGCAGCCGATGGTTTCAGGCAGAACATCTGCATAATCGCCTGGACCACAACGCCCTGGACCCTGCCATCCAACACCGCTCTCTGCGTGGGCCCGAAGATTCAATACGTTGCCGTGGAGACGTTCAACCCCTATAATGGCTCGCCCATGGTGTGCATCTTGGCCAAGGAGCGCGTGAGCGCCTATTTTGCCGCCGACGGAGCTGCTAAGGACTTCGCCGACTACAAGGCCGGCGACAAGGTTGTCCCCTACCGCGTCATCGCCGAGTTCTCGGGCACCGACCTCGTGGGCATTGCCTACGAGCAGCTATTCCCCTGGGTGAAGCCCGTGGATAAAATCGACGACAAGATTGTGGTCAATGAGAATGGTTTCCGCGTTATCCCCGGCGACTATGTCACCACCGAGGATGGTACGGGTATCGTGCACATCGCACCCACCTTTGGAGCCGACGATGCCTTCGTGGCCAAGGCCGCAGGCATCCCGTCGCTCTTCATGATCAACAAGAAGATGGAAACCCGCCCAATGGTCGATTTCACCGGTAAATACTGGCTCATGGACGAGCTCGACCCCGATTTCGTTGAAAACTGTGTCAATAAGAATCTCTACAAGGACTATGAGGGCGAGTATGTGAAGAATGCCTACTCTCCCAAATATAATGTCGATGGCAAATACTACGAGAAGGCTGCCGCAAAGGACGAGGACCTCAATGTGGTAATCTGCATGCGCATGAAGCAGGCCGGCTCGGCTTTCAAGATTGAGAAGCACGTGCACAACTATCCTCACTGCTGGCGCACCGACAAGCCCGTGCTCTACTATCCTCTCGACAGCTGGTTTATCCGCTCCACCGCGTGCAAGGACCGCATGGTGGAGCTCAACAGGACTATCAAGTGGAAACCCGAGCACACCGGCACTGGCCGCTTCGGAAAGTGGCTCGAGAACCTCAACGACTGGAACCTGAGCCGCAGCCGATACTGGGGCACCCCGCTCCCCATCTGGCGCAGCGACGACAAGGAGGAGCTGTGCATTGGCAGCATCGAGGAGCTTTACAATGAGATTGAGAAGTCGGTGGCTGCCGGCATCATGAAGTCCAATCCCTGGAAGGAGAAGGGCTTCGTCCCCGGCGACTACTCTAAGGAGAACTACGACAAAATCGACCTCCACCGCCCCTATGTCGACGACATCGTCCTCGTTTCGCCCACCGGAAAGCCCATGAAGCGCGAGCTCGACCTCATCGACGTGTGGTTCGACTCCGGCTCTATGCCCTACGCGCAAATCCACTACCCCTTTGAGAACAAGGAGGCTCTCGACAGCCGCACCGCATATCCCGCCGACTTTATCGCCGAGGGCGTGGACCAGACCCGTGGCTGGTTCTTCACTCTGCACGCCATCGCCACCATGGTATTCGACAGCGTGGCCTATAAGTCGGTTATCTCCAATGGTCTTGTCCTCGACAAGAATGGCAACAAGATGAGCAAGCGACTCGGTAATGCCGTGGATCCTTTTGGCGCTATCGAGAAATATGGCACCGACCCTCTGCGCTGGTACATGATTTCCAACTCGTCGCCCTGGGATAACCTCAAGTTCGACACTGCCGGCGTTGAGGAGGTGAGCCGAAAGTTCTTCGGAACTCTCTACAACACCTATTCTTTCTTCGCCCTCTATGCCAATGTCGATGGATTCGACAACTCCCTGCCGCAGGTGCCCGTGAGCGACCGTCCCGAAATCGACCGCTGGATTATCTCCCTCCTCAATTCTCTTGTGGCCGAGGTGGGCCGACAGCTCGACGACTATGAGCCTACCAAGGCCGCCCGCGCTATCTCCGACTTCGTGGGCGACAACCTCAGCAACTGGTATGTGCGCCTCAACCGCAAGCGTTTCTGGGCCGGCGAGATGACCACCGACAAGCTCTCGGCTTATCAGACTCTCTACACCTGCCTCGAAACCGTGGCCCTGCTCATCGCTCCGGTGTCGCCTTTCTTCGCCGACAGGCTCTACCGCGACCTCACCGCCGTGACCAAGGGCTGCTCGAAGTCGGTGCACCTGGCTATGTTCCCCACAGTCGATGAGAGCGTGATCAATCCAGCCCTTGAGGAGCAGATGCAGGTGGCTCAGGACGTCACCTCAATGGTGCTCGCTCTGCGCCGAAAGGCCAACCTCAAGGTGCGACAGCCTCTCAGCACCATCATGGTGCCTGTGATGAGCGATGCCCAGAAGGCCGACATCGAGGCTATGAGCGACTTGATTCTCAGCGAGGTGAATGTGAAGTCAATCAAGTTTGTGGGCAATGAGGACGGTGTGCTCGTGAAGCGCGTGAAGCCCGATTTCCGTAAGCTGGGTCCGAAGCACGGCAAGGTGATGAAGCAGCTGGGTAAGCTCATCTCAGAGATGAGCCAGGCCGACATCATCGAGTTTGAGAAGAATGGCTCGTTCTCTTTCGACATAAATGGCTCTACCGCCACCGTGGAGGCTTGCGACGTGGAGATTATCTCCGAGGATATTCCCGGCTGGCTCGTGGCTAATGAGGGCAACCTCACCGTGGCCCTCGACATCACCGTCACTGAGGAGCTCAAGCGCGAGGGTGTTGCACGCGAAATCGTCAACCGCATTCAGAATATCCGCAAGGATAATGGCTTCGAAATCACCGACCGTATCAATGTCATCATCTCAGCCAACGAGAACTCCGACGCGGCTATCGCCGAATATGCCGACTACATCTCGCGTCAGGTTCTTGCCGACTCGCTCACCGTTGCCGCCACAGTGGAGGGCGATGGCTGCATTGAGCTCGACATGGACGGATATTCCCTCTCGGTTAAAGTGACAAAATCTTGACTACCATATAAAAACTGTAATATTATGAGCGAAAAAACACGTTATTCCGATGAGGAATTGCAGGAGTTCAAAGAGCTTATCCTTGCAAAGCTCGAAAAGGCCAACAGGGATTATGAGCTGCTGCGGTCGAATGTGATGAACACCGACGGCAACGACACTGCCGACACCAGCCCCACCTTCAAGGTGCTTGAAGAGGGTGCCAACACGCTCGGAAAGGAGGAGGCGGGGCAGCTCGCACAGCGCCAGCTCAAGTTCATCCAGAAGCTCCAGGCTGCACTGGTGCGAATTGAGAACAAGACCTATGGCGTGTGCCGTGCCACCGGGAAACTTATCCCTAAGGAGCGGCTCAGGGCGGTGCCACATGCCACGCTTGCTATTGAAGTTAAGAACAACGATAACCGAAAAAATTAAGAATGAAGTTATCTCGAGGATGGCTTGCCACGATTATTATCGTGGCAGTCATATTAATCGACCAGATTGTGAAAATATGGGTTAAGACCAGTTTCTACTATGGTGAGGAACTGGTCATAACCGATTGGTTCCGCCTCTATTTCATTGAGAACAATGGCATGGCCTTCGGATTTGAGTTTGGCAGCAAGCTCATTCTCACCTGGTTCCGTATCATCGCCGTGGGATTGTTCATCTACTACATTGTGCGCATTCACTGCCGCACCGATATTCCCCGTGGCTTCCTCGTGTGCATCTCGCTCATCACTGCCGGTGCCGCCGGCAATGTTATCGACTGCATCTTCTATGGCCTCATCTTTGATGCCCCGCCTTTCCCTCACTCCGCCACGCTATTCCCGCCCGATGGCGGATATGGCACCATCTTCAATGGCCGTGTGGTCGACATGCTCTATTTCCCTCTCGTGGAGTGGAACTGGCCCGAGTGGATGCCCTGGGTGGGCGGTAATCACTTCGTGTTCTTCCAGCCCATCTTCAATATCGCCGACGCCGCTCTCAGCGTGGGCGTGATTGTGCTCATCTTCTTCTATTCTCGCCACCTATCGGGCAATGCCCTGAAGATTTCTAATGATGGCGGCAGCAACGATGAGCTGAATGTGGAACAAAACAATGACTCCAACGTTTAACTTCCTTACTCCAAGAAATGACCCTGCTCACTCGCTTCCTATTGCTTGCCCTCTCTCTTGCGGCGCTGCTCCTCCCGGCCTGCAGCTCCAAGCCCGACATGGTGCTCGATGAGGACGAGATGATAGACCTCCTCACCGACATTCACAAGAGCGAGGCTATTATCGACATGAACACTCAGAAGTTCGCGGGCGACTCCATGAAGGCTGTCGTCCGCCAGTCGGTCTTCGCCAAGCATGGTGTCACCCAGGAGCAATACGACTCGTCGATGGTGTGGTATGGCCACAATGTGGGCAAGTACATTAAGGTTTACGATGGCGTAATCGCCCGCCTCGAGGACGAGGAGCTGGAACTGGCTCAGGCCGAAAGCCCAAAGGGCGTGAGGGTGAAGCGCGTGAAGAAGCGCTACCCCTCGGCCGGCGACTCCGCCGACATCTGGGACAAGGAACGCGCATGGATTCTCTTGCCACAGTATCGCCGCAACATTATTCGCTTCGACATTGCCCAGAAGCCCGACGACCAAAGCGGTGACTTCTACACCCTGATTTACCGCATGCGCAACTCGGCTGGTGCGGTGAAGTCATTCATCGGTGCCGACTACTACGACGGCACTACTTCCTATGCCTACCGCACCTCGGGCATGGAGGGTGATGCTCAGCTCAAGCTGCAGTGCGACTCAACCAAGCGCGTGAAGCGTGTGTATGGCTACATAGCCGCCGAGCCGGCTGCCCGTGAGTGCGTATTTGTGGACAGCATCATGCTCCTGCGCACTCGCCTCAATGCCGACAACTACCGCGTATTCGACGTGCAGAAGTGGAGCGGCCCCAAGGCCATAAGCCCTGCCGCCCTCAAGAAAAAAGTTGCCGAGGCCGAGAAGCGTGCCGCCGAGGCCAAAGAGACAGAGGAACCGGAGCCGGGAAAGACCGATGACACTCCTCCCTCCCACCGCCCACGTCGCATCGCGCCTAAACCCACAGGACGATGAAACGCTACATCTGCAACTACATCCTCATCAATTCGGCGCAGCACACCAATAGTGTGCTGTGTGTGGATTGTGGCTCATGCTCGGTGCATCGCTTCGAGGTGGAAACGGCTGCTACGCTCTATGTCGACGGAGCTATTGTGGTGGCTCCCGCCTTGGCTCGGCCCGCAATCGAGGCTGCCCTGCTCGCCGCCTCTTCGCTCAGCGAGGCTCTCGCCGCCATGCTTCCGCTCACCGCCACGACTTCGCCCGATAGCGACAAAGTGATACTCCAAGTGTCGGTTTCGCCAAGATTTGTGCGAAATTTGTAACAATTCATTGCTGTTTTTTCATTATTTCACATAATATCACTACCTTTGTGACTCAATAAACACAGAACATATATATTTTTATCAATCGAAAATGGGAAATACAACGCCAAGTCACAATAATGCCGTCATTCTCATGCACTGCCCCGACCAGCCGGGTATCATTGCGGTAATCACTGAGTTTATCAACACCAATGGCGGTAATATTCTCTACCTCGACCAGTATGTCGACCGCGTGAACGGTATCTTCTACATGCGCGTGGAGTGGGACCTCGAGAAATTCACTATCCCCAAGGAGAAAATCAACGACTATTTCTTCACTCTCTATGCACAGCGCTACAACATGGTCTATCGCCTCTCCTTCACCGACCGCCCGCAGCGCATGGCTCTCTTTGTGTCGAAGATGTCGCACTGCCTCTATGATATACTCGCTCGCTACACCGCCGGCGACTGGGAGGTGGAAATTCCGCTCATCGTGAGCAACCACCCCGACCTCTCCCATGTGGGCGAGCAATTTGGTATTCCTTTCGAGGTGATTCCCGTCACACGCGACAACAAGGCCGAGATGGAGGCGCGTGAGTTTGAGCTCCTTGAGCGCTACGACATCGACTTCATCGTCCTGGCACGCTACATGCAGGTGCTCTCCGAGGACTTCATCAACCGCTACCCCAACCGCATCATCAATATTCACCACTCTTTCCTCCCGGCTTTTGTGGGCGCAAAGCCCTACCATGCCGCCTATGAGCGCGGCGTGAAGCTTATTGGAGCCACAAGCCACTATGTCACCACCGAGCTCGATGCCGGCCCCATCATTGAGCAGGACATCGTGCGCATCACTCACAAGGACACCGTGGCCAACCTGGTGCACAAGGGGCGCGACCTCGAGAAAATCGTGCTCTCGCGCGCCGTGGAAAAGCACATTCAGCGCAAAATCCTAACCTACAAGAATAAGACTATCGTCTTCAGCTAATCATGAAGGTCGCCATTCTGAAATATAATGCCGGAAATGTGTTCTCGGTGCTCCATGCCCTCAAGCGCATTGGCGTGGACGCGGCAGTAACCGACGACCCCACCTATCTGCGCTCGGCCGACAGGGTGATTTTCCCCGGCGTGGGCGAGGCCTCAACGGCAATGGGCTATCTGCGCGAGCATGGCCTCGACGAGCTCATCAAGTCGCTCACGCAGCCCGTGCTGGGCATCTGCATCGGCATGCAGCTCCTTTGCCGGCACTCTGAGGAGGGCAACACTCCGTGCATCGGCATCTTCGACGTTCCCGTACGCCGCTTCGACAATTCCGCTGCCCCGGACATGAAGATCCCCCACATGGGCTGGAACACTATCGAGGCCGCCCCGGGCAAGCTCATCGATGCCCGCAGCGCAGCCGGTTACCTCTATTTCGTGCACAGCTTCTATGCACCGGTGTGCGAGCACACTATCGCCACCTGCAACTACATCACACCTTTCAGCGCGGCGCTTCACAAAGACAATTTCTATGCCACGCAGTTCCACCCCGAAAAGAGCGGCTCTGTGGGCGAAACCATACTTAAAAATTTCATTACGCTATGATTGAAGTGATTCCTGCCATCGACATTATCGATGGAAAATGCGTCCGCCTCACCCGGGGCAACTACGATGAGAAGCGCATCTACAATGAGTCGCCTCTCGATGTGGCCCGTGCATTTGAGGATGCCGGCTGCCGAAACCTCCATGTCGTCGACCTCGACGGCGCACGCTCTCAGCACATCACCAACTACAAGGTACTCGAAGCCATCGCCTCTCACACCGAACTCAAAGTGGACTTCGGCGGCGGACTGAAGAGCGACGACGATGTGCGCATCGCATTTGAGTGTGGCGCCGAGAAAGTGACCGGCGGCAGCATTGCAGTGAAGAGCCCTACCACTTTCGAGCGTTGGCTCGACACCTATGGCTCGCGGCGCGTAATCCTCGGGGCCGACACCCGCGACGGCAAGATTCTCACCGACGGCTGGCAGAAGGGCAGCAACCAGAGCATCATTCCTTTCATCGAGGAATATGTGCAGAAGGGTATCACTCAGGTCATAAGCACCGACGTGAGCTGCGATGGCACGCTCACCGGCCCCTCGGTGAAGCTCTATGTGGAAATTCTCAAGAAGTTCCCTCGCCTGTTCCTCATCGCAAGCGGCGGCGTGGGCCGATTGTCCGACATCGCCGAGCTTGAGCGAAATGGCATTCCTGCCGTGATTGTGGGAAAGGCCATCTATGAGAATTGCATCACTCTCAAGGATTTAGAACGAATTAACCTCACCGGAACATGCTTGCCCGACGCATAATCCCCTGCCTCGACGTGAAGGACGGAACCACGGTGAAAGGCGTGAATTTCGTTAATTTCAAGAATGCCGGCGACCCCGTGGCCTTAGGCAAGCGTTACTGCGACGAGGGTGCCGACGAGCTGGTATTTCTCGACATCACCGCATCTCACGAAAAGCGAGGCACTTTCATCGACATGGTGCGCCGCGTGGCCGAGAATGTGAGCATCCCTTTCACCGTGGGAGGCGGCATTTCGTCGGTGCACGATGTGGGACGGCTGCTCGAAGCCGGCGCCGACAAGGTGTCGGTCAACTCGGCTGCCCTCCGCCGCCCCGAGCTAATCGATGAGATTGCCCGCCACTTTGGCAACCAGGTGTGCGTGCTGGCAATCGACGCTCATTGCATCAATGGCAAGTGGACTTGCTATCTCAATGGCGGCCGCATTCCCACCGGCAGGAGCCTCTTCGAGTGGGCGCGCGAGGGCCAGGAGCGTGGCGCCGGCGAAATTCTATTCACCAGCATGGACCACGATGGCGTGAAGCAGGGCTTTGCCTGCGATGCCCTCTGCGAGCTTTCCTCGCAAATCCACATTCCGCTAATCGCCTCGGGTGGCTGCGGAGCGCGCGAGCATTTCCTCGACGCTTTCGCCCTCGGCCATGCCGATGCCGCTCTCGCCGCCAGCGTGTTCCACTTCAATGAGGTTGAAATCCCCGCCCTGAAGCAATATCTCCACCACGCCGGCATCCCGGTGCGCCTTTAGTATATAAATTCTCACTTTAAGAAAAAATCCCCATGCAACTCGATTTCGATAAACTCGGCGGTTTAATCCCCGCCATCATCCAAGATGCACGCACCAAGAATGTGCTTATGCTCGGATTCATGAACCAGGAAGCCTATGCCAAGACCCTTGAGCTGAGGAAGGTCACCTTCTTCAGCCGCACTCGAGGCCGCCTCTGGACCAAGGGCGAGGAAAGCGGCAATTTCCTCAATGTGGTGTCGATCGACGTGGATTGCGACCGCGACACCCTCCTCATCAAGGCCATCCCCGAGGGTCCCGTGTGCCACACCGGCTCGGCCACCTGTTTCTCAAGCGACAACAGCCTCGGCATTCAGTTTCTCACCGAGCTGCAAGACTTCATTGAGCAGCGTCACCGCGAAATGCCCGAGGGTTCCTACACCACCTCGCTCTTCAACAGCGGTATCAACCGAATGGCACAGAAGGTGGGCGAAGAAGCGGTGGAGACAGTAATCGAAGCCACCAATGGCACCGATGGCCGCATGATGTATGAGGCTTCCGACCTCCTCTACCACCTCATCGTGCTACTCACCGCCAAGGGACGGCGCATCGAGGAGCTGGCCGAAGCCCTTGAGCGCCGACACAACAAGAAGAAAGCCGACTATGACACCGATTGTTGATTACCGCGACGTGCTCGTCACTCGCAACGACCTCATCGTCCTCAAGGATGTTACCTTCAGCCTCGACAAGGGCGAGTTCTCCTACCTTATCGGCAAGGTGGGCAGCGGCAAGAGCAGCCTCATGAAGACCATGTATGCCGAGGTGCCTGTCGACGAGGGGGACGCTCGCGTGCTCGACTTCGACATCTCACACCTCAAGCGCCGGCAGATTCCCTATCTGCGCCGGCAGATTGGCATCGTCTTCCAGGACTTCCAGCTCCTCACCGACCGCTCTGCCCACGACAACCTCGAGTTTGTGCTACGCGCCACCGGCTGGACCCACAAGGCTGCCATTGCCGAGCGAATCGAGGAGGTGCTCACGCGCGTGGGCATGGTGAAGAAGTCCTACAAAATGCCCCACGAGCTTTCGGGCGGCGAGCAGCAGCGCATCGTCATTGCCCGAGCCCTGCTCAATAAGCCCCAACTTATCCTCGCCGACGAGCCTACGGGCAACCTCGACCCCGACACCAGCCACCAGATTGTGGCTCTCCTCCACAACATTGCCGCAAAGGGCACAACCGTGCTTATGGCCACGCACAACCTGCAACTCATCAGCGAGTTCCCCGGCCGTGTGCTCAAGTGTGAGGGTAAGCGACTCGTGCAGTGCTGACTCACGGCTACTTTTCTCTGCATTTATCGCAAAGTGCTAAAATAATTTTGGCACTTTGCTTTCATTTTGCACAATTTTTTGTAATTTTGCACTTTCACTTTACTATTGTAAATAATCTGTAAAAATTAAAGATAATGAAGGTCTTGAAATTTGGAGGAACTTCGGTTGGCTCCGCCGAGAGAATTAAGAATGTGGCTAAGCTGGTTGTGGAGCGCGGCAAGAATATCGTCGTGCTTTCGGCTATGTCGGGGACTACCAACACACTCGTTGAAATCTCCGACTATCTCTATAAGCACAACATTGATGGCGCCAAGGAAACAATAAATATCCTTGAGAACAAGTATTTCGCCACCATTCGCGACCTCTTCACTGCCGAGGCCGACCGCGAAGCTGCAACCACCGAGATTAAGGCGTGCTTCAACTACATCCGCTCGTTCACCAAGGATCTGTTCACAATCTTTGAGGAGAAGGAGATTCTTGCCCAGGGCGAACTCATGTCGACCGCACTCATGAATATCTACATGCACTCCATCGGTGTGAAGTCGGTGATTATCCCGGCCCTCGACTATGTGCGCACCGACAAGAATGGTGAGCCCGACACTCAGTATATCAAGCAGAAACTCACTGCCCTGCTCGAGAAGTATGCCGAGGCCGAGGTGTTTATCACCCAGGGCTACATCTGCCGCAATGCCTACGGCGAAATCGACAACCTGCAGCGCGGCGGCAGCGACTACAGTGCTTCGCTCATAGGCGCCGCTATCTCGGCCGAGGAAATTGAGATTTGGACCGACATCGACGGTATGCACAACAACGACCCTCGCTTCGTGGAGGGCACCACGCCCGTCGATGAGCTGCACTTCGAGGAGGCTGCCGAGCTGGCCTACTTCGGCGCAAAAATCCTACACCCCACCTGTGTGTTGCCCGCCAAGCTCAACAACATTCCCGTGCGGTTGCTCAACACTATGTGCCCCGAGGCGAAGGGCACTCTCATTCACAACACCAGCGGCAATGGCTCTATTAAGGCTATCGCAGCCAAAGACAATATCACCGCTATCAAAATCAAGTCGGGCCGAATGCTCCTCGCCTACGGCTTCCTGCGCAAGGTGTTTGAAATCTTCGAGACCTACAAGACGCCTATCGACATGATTGCCACCTCCGAGGTGGGCGTGTCGGTGACTATCGACAGCGAGAAGAACCTCGACCCAATTCTCGACGACCTCAAGAAATTCGGCACCGTGACAATCGACCGCGACATGGTGATTATCTGCGTGGTGGGCGACCTCGAGTGGCACAACACCGGCATTGAGGCTCTCGCTCTTGAGGCCATCAAGGACGTGCCGGTGCGCATGATCAGCTATGGAGGCAGCAACTACAATGTGTCGTTCCTCGTGAAGAAGGAGGACAAGGTGCGCACGCTCAACCTGCTCAGCGACCATATTTTCAAAAAGACTAAATAATCACTTATATGATTTTTCCAATCGATAAATTCAGCTCTATATCCACGCCGTTCTATTACTACGACACCCGGCTGCTACGCGCAACCCTGGCCGAAATCAACCGCTGCACGGCCAGTGTCCCCTTCAAGGTGCATTATGCCGTGAAGGCCAATGCCAATGCCGATATTCTGGCAATCGTGCGCGAGGCCGGTCTTGGTATCGACTGCGTGAGCGGTGGCGAGCTTGCCGCTGCCCTCGATGCCGGCTTCACTGGCAGCCAGATTGCCTTTGCCGGCGTGGGAAAGACCGACGCCGAGATTGAGGCGGGTATCGAGAGCGACATCTTCTGCTTCAACGTGGAGTCGCTGCCCGAGATGGAGGTTATCAATGCAATCGCCGCCGCCAAGGGAAAGGTGGCCCGCATCGCCATTCGCGTGAACCCTAATATCGACGCCCACACCCACAAGTATATCACCACCGGGCTCAATGAGAACAAGTTTGGCATCAACCTGCCTCAGCTCAATGAGGTGGTCGACGCAGCCCTCGCCATGAAGAATGTGGAGCTTATCGGCCTCCACTTCCACATAGGCTCGCAAATCACCGAGAATGAGCCTTTCGTCATGCTCTGCGACAAGGCCAATGAGCTACAAGACCAGCTTGAGGCTCGCGGCGTGAAGCTCTCAATCATCAATGTGGGCGGCGGCCTGGGTATCGACTACTCCAACCCCGACGGCGCTCCTATTGCCAATTTCGAGCAATACTTCGGCATTTTCAAGCAGCACCTTAGGCTGCGACCCGGTCAGGAGCTCCACTTCGAGCTTGGCCGCGCAGTGGTAGCTCAGTGTGGCTCGCTTATCACCCGCGTCACCTATGTGAAGACGGGTATTGCAAAGAAATTCATCATTGTCGATGCCGGAATGAGCGACCTCATTCGCCCAGCTCTCTACCAGGCTCACCACAAGATTGAGAATATCTCGGCTCCTGCCGGAGCCCCCACCGACACCTACGACGTGGTGGGTCCCATCTGCGAGTCGAGCGACTGCTTCGGCACCAATGAGGTGCTCCCCACCACCCGTCGTGGCGACCTGATTGCGCTACGCTCGGCCGGTGCCTACGGTGAGATTATGGCCTCGCGCTACAACTGCCGCAAGTTCCCCGCTTCGGTCGCTCTGTGATGTGACCACCTATGTTCCTACGATTTAACTGATATTAAAGCAATAATTCTTATGGCTGAAAATCAAGAAAACAACCCTACCGAGAAGAAAGTGCTCAATTTCATTCACCAGGTAATCACCGACGACCTGAAAGAAGGCAAGAACCACGGCCGCGTACAGACTCGCTTCCCACCCGAGCCTAATGGCTATCTTCACATAGGGCACGCCAAGGCTATTGCCTTAGACTTTGGCACCGCCGATATGTTTGGCGGAACTTGCAACCTGCGTTTCGACGACACCAACCCCAACAAGGAGGATATTGAATTTGCCAATGCCATCGAGGACGACATAAAGTGGCTTGGCTTCAAGTGGGACAAGGTGCTCTATGCCTCCGATTATTTCCAGCAGCTGTGGGACCTCGCCGTGGCTCTAATCAAGGAGGGAAAGGCCTATGTGGACGAGCAGACTGCCGAGCAGATTGCAGAGCAGAAGGGCACGCCCACTCAGCCCGGAAAGGAGTCGCCCTATCGCAACCGGCCCGTGGAGGAAAGCCTACGTCTTTTCGAGGAAATGAACTCGGGCAACATCGAGCCGGGACGTATGGTGCTTCGCGCAAAAATCGACATGGCTTCCGATAATATGCACTTCCGCGACCCCATAATGTATCGCGTGCTTAATATTCCTCACTGGCGCACCGGCAACAAGTGGAACGCCTATCCTATGTACGACTACACTCACGGCCAGTGCGACTACTGGGAGGGCGTCACTCACTCGCTCTGCACCTTGGAGTTTGTGCCTCACCGCCCGCTCTACGACCTCTTTGTGGACTGGGCTAAGGAGGTGGCAGGCGACGACAAGCCGCTCTGCGACAACCGCCCGCGTCAGTATGAGTTCAACAAGCTCAATCTCACCCATATCCTCCTCTCCAAGCGAAACCTGCTCATCCTCGTGAAGGAAGGCGTGGTGAAGGGCTGGGACGACCCCCGCATGCCCACCATCTGCGGCTACCGCCGCCGCGGCTATTCGCCTGAGGGCATTCTCGCTTTCATCAACAAGATTGGCTACACCACATTCGACGCGCTCAACCAGATGTCGCTCTTCGAGAGCGCCGTGCGCGACGACCTCAATAAGCGTGCGCTCCGCGTGAGCGCCGTGGTCGACCCCGTGAAGCTCGTCATCACCAATTTCCCCGAGGGCGAGGTGGAAACCTATGAGGTGGTCAACAACCCCGAGAATGAGGCCGAAGGTACTCACACCATCGAGTTCAGCCGCGAGCTGTGGATTGAGCGCGACGACTTCATGGAGGACGCTCCCAAGAAGTTCTTCCGCCTCGGCCCGGGCAAGGAGGTGCGTCTCAAGAGCTCCTACATCATTCGCTGCCCCGAGGAGAACTTCTGCAAGAAGGACGAGAACGGCCGCATCGTGGAAATCTACGCCGAGCTCGTGCCCGACACTAAGACCGGACAGGCCAACTCCAACATGAAAATCAAGGGAAAGACCATTCACTGGGTGTCGTGCAACCACTGCCTCGAAGCCGAGGTGCGCAACTACGACAAGCTCTGGCTCGTGGAGAACCCTCGCGACGCCGTGGCAAATTTCTCAAAGGAGAATGGCGACGTGCGTGGAATCGAGGCTATGCGCCCGTTCCTCAACCCCGACTCGCTTGAGGTGAAGAAAGCCTATGTGGAGAAGTGGTGCGCCACACGCAAAGCGCTCGATTACCTGCAGTTCCAGCGCATCGGCTACTACACCGTCGATTACGATTCCACGCCCGAACACCTCGTGTTCAACCGCACCGTCACTCTCAAGGACAGCTGGGCTAAAGCGCAAAACAAATAGCAAGTCTTTTTAGCACATTTTATTGCAATATTGGCCAATTTAGCGGATTTTTCGCTAAATTGGCCTTTCTTTCGTAATCACAATTCTTCTATTTTGCGTTTTAATAGTATATTTGCACTAACATAGATTATTAACTATGCTTTCGCCGCTGAAATCTTTCATATTGTCGCTTGGGCTGTGGGCCGTGATGTCGCTCTCGGTGGCGGCTGCCGGTTTCGACCGGCCTGCTATCTGTGCCCATGCCGATGTGTGTGAGCTCAGCGAGGATTTTGAGCCTATTCACTTAAGCCTATTCACCGGCTTAGGTGATGATATGCCTCTCGGCCGGTTGCCACGCTCAAAGTATGCGACCTCACACTCTCAGCTCGGCAAGATTCTCACCGTCTGCCGCCACTTCTCTTCCTTTAGCCGAAAGCTCGCCCTTGCCATTATCGATTATCGCATCAAGATAGCATCACAGACCTACGGCCGCCTTAATGCAGCCGACTATTATGTGTTCACCTTGCGCCGCATCATCATTTAATGGGTACCCCCCGCGATGATGCTTGCTCCCTCTCAGTGCACACGCTTCAACTACTGAAAACGCTTTTCGTACACACTATACATAACACTACGAAAAACATATTTCAACGATACAATTACACTTCCTATGAGTGTGTGTGCACCACTACGTCAGGCTACAAGCAAATCCATAAAGATTCATTCAGGGCAGTCGTCTCTCATGAGCGTCGGCCCTTTTTCTTGCCTCTTTCCGCCAATTTTATTACCTTTGCAGCACAAGAAGAAAACTCCAAATCACAATGAAAGAAATCCTGAAATTCGTGCGCGACCTCGCGCAAAACAACAACCGCGAGTGGTTCAATGCCAATAAGCCTCGCTACCAGGCCGTGCTGAAGCAGTGGCACGACTTCTGCCTCGAGCTTATCGCTGAGATTGGCAGTTTCGACCCCGACATCGCCAAGCTGACCATCGCCGACTGCACCTACCGCATCTACCGCGACACTCGTTTCTCGCCCGACAAGACACCCTATAAGACCCACTTCGGCGTGTTCCTTTGCCCCGGCGGCAAGAAGTCGATGCACGCCGGCTACTACTTTCACCTTGGCACAGGGCTCAGCGACTCCTATCCCCACGCTCACATGCTCGCCTCGGGAAACTACTGCTATGAGCCTGCCGTCATCCCCATCCTTCGCGAGGACATAAGCGACGGCTGGGAGGAGTTCTCCTCGCAGGTGCTCGCCGCTGCCGACGCCCGCTTTGCAATCGACATGGACGGCGCGTTGAAGAAGGTGCCCAAAGGCTACCCCGCCGATGCACCCTACGCCCGGTTTATGCGCCTAAAGAACTATTGCCTCGTGGCCGGTGTCGACGACGACTTCGTCACCGCACCACACCTCGCCCGGCGCGTAGCAGCCTTGTTCCGCACTACAAAGCCTTTCAACGACTACATAAACCGCGCCGTCGATTTCGCCCACTCCCACTAATCACCATCACACAGCGAAGCCTCACCCTGCAATGATGCGCATAATAGTAGGGTGAGGCTTCGCTGTGTAGCTTATCAGTGGATTAGAGCTTTGGCACGTCCTTGAGGTTGCGTGCTATCTCCTCATCAGTGAGCTTGTAGTTCTGCAAGTCGCCGTTGATGTAGCTCTCGTAGGCTGTCATGTCGATAAGCCCATGTCCCGAGAGGTTGAAGAGTATCACCTTCTCCTCGCCGGTGGCTATGCACTCCTTGGCCTTGCGCACTGCGGCGGCTATGGCGTGGCAGCTCTCGGGCGCGGGAATGATTCCCTCGGTGCGGGCAAAGAGCATTCCCGCCTCAAACGACTCAAGCTGCGGTATGTCCACTCCCTTCATCATTCCGTCCTTTATGAGCTGCGACACTATCACGCCCGCGCCGTGGTAGCGGAGTCCGCCGGCGTGGATATTGGCGGGCTTGAAGTCGTGCCCCAGGGTGTACATGGGCAGAAGCGGTGTGTAGCCGGCCTCGTCGCCGAAGTCATACTCAAATTTTCCTCGCGTGAGTTTCGGGCAGCTCTCGGGCTCGGCGGCAAGAAACTCGGTAGTCTTTCCCTCAAGAATATTGTGGCGCATGAAGGGGAACGCCAGCCCGCCAAAGTTGCTGCCTCCGCCGAAGCACGCTATCACCGTGTCGGGGTATTCTCCGGCCATGGCCATCTGCTTCTCGGCCTCAAGGCCTATGATGGTCTGGTGCAGCGCCACGTGGTTGAGCACCGAGCCGAGGGTGTATTTGCAGTGGGGCGTGGTGGTGGCAAGCTCTATGGCCTCGCTTATGGCCGTGCCGAGCGAGCCGGGGTGCATGGGGTCGCGGGTGATGATGTCTTTTCCGGCGCGGGTTGACATCGAAGGTGAGCCGGTCACCGCAGCGCCAAATGTGCGCATTATGCTTGAGCGGTAGGGCTTCTGCTGCATCGATATTTTCACCTGATACACGGCTGCCGAGAGGCCATACACGCTGGCGGCGTAGCTCAGTGCGGCTCCCCACTGCCCCGCTCCGGTCTCGGTGGTCACATTGGTGGTGCCTTCCTCCTTGCAGTAGTAGCACTGCGGCAGCGCCGAGTTGATCTTATGTGAGCCAAGTGGGTTCACGCTCTCATTCTTGAAGTAGATGTGTGCCGGTGTGCCCAGGGCTTGCTCGAGCGCGTAGGCCCGCACAAGCGGCGTGGCACGGTAGTAGCGGTATTTGTCGAGCACCTCATCGGGAATGTCAATCCACGCATGCTCAGTGTCGAGCTCCTGCTTCGAGCACTCGTGGCTGAAGATGTGCGCAAGGTCGTCGACCGTCAGCGGCTCTCGGGTGGCCGGGTTAAGCGGAAGCATAGGCTTCGTGGGCATGTCGGCCTGTATGTTGTACCACTTGGTGGGTATCTCACTCTCGCTTAGTATAAATCTTTTCTGTTTCATGTCGTCTTAATTTTTTTGTCTTTTGGGGTTTCAATAAATAAGCTTTGTTTTCTATGCCGCAAATGTAATCCTTTAT